>NZ_FNBX01000009.1 GCF_900102485.1 Desulfovibrio legallii
GAACGTCTTGAACTGGCACGTGTCCAGATGGCGCCAGACACGAGGCTCGGCATGGTCGCGGCAAGCCAGCTCTCGACCACAAGTAGGGCAAAACCAGCGAACACCAGGACCATGCTCCACGCGGATGTCTACCCGACCTTCCGCCGTGTCCAGTTCAACAGCCTCAACAAACCAGGGCTCGGTCAGCCCGAGAATCCGAAAATATAGGTCCGTATCCTTCATTGGTGCCCTCCGGGAAGGACATTAGCAGATCAGCTACCCACGGAAAACCCGGAAGAGCCTTCTTCCAAACAGCATCTGAAATGTCGTGTCGTCTATGGGCTGGTAGTGGCATGCGCCCCTCCGTTTGTGGTTGAAGGCAAGCGAACTATGCCACAAAATAAAATTTTAGACAATCTCGTGACGAGACTATCTAGTATAGTTAATAATTTCTCGTCGTGATGTGTGAGGATCAGAAAAATTAAACGAGGGCTAATTTTCTCATCAGCGGCAAGATTTTTTGGAAAGTTGCCGAGGAAGCAAATGTTCCGTTAACAAGTTCGTCAAATCTTAGGCCACTGTATTGCTGCGACAATTGCAACTCAGAAAAATAGGATTTTATCGCGGCAGAAGAAATCCTTTTTGTTGATTGCGATATGCGTATTGATTTGCCATTTATGCTAATCACATGGCTACCGCCATTCTTTGATTTTTTGCAATAAGCTCCCCTTATTTTGCATTGATGAATAAAATCTTTAGTTTTAATATCATTAAACTTTTCTAAATATGGATATTTGTGACTGCGAAGCCATTTTGAAACTACATTCAAAAATTCATCATTTGTTTTATCAATACCACAAATGTCTCCATTGGCAATATCAATGAGAAATTCATAAGTTTCATCTTCATCTAATAAGAGCATGTAGTTATTCATATCGTAAAAAACCAACGTCGAAACAAGAGCAGTTCTTTTATTACCGTTGTGAAATGGATGATTTTGTATAAGAGATATTAAAAGAGCAGCAGCTTTATCATCGAGAGTATTGTATTTTTCTACATCAGCAATTGATGTTTGTGGCCGAAATAACGCAGATTCGAGCATGTTAACATCTTTGACTCCGGATGGTGAAATTGGATCACCATCTTTTTCAAAAAAAATAACTAAGGCTTCATGGATCGCTTTTGCTTGGTTTGCGGTAACGTACATGGAAAAACCTCTGTTACAGATTTTGTGCCAAAGCTCTTAACCATCAGCAATGATGTTAGCCTATGCAATATTTAGTAGCTAAACAAGGTTTTCCAGGAAGTTCCCCGGTAATCCTACAGAAAAACTATCATTTCTGGGTAGGATTTCCGATGCTGAACCGAACGGAGATTTTATATGAAAGCGTCAAGTTTTTCCGACAGTCAGATTTTGGCAATTTTGAAGCAGGCGGAGGCCGGCTTTCCGCCCGCGCGTGTGGCTCAAGGCTTGCGGCGTGCTGTTTATTTCTGCTCTTATGCGGCATCTCCCGCGGCCTTACGTTATAACGCATCTCTGCAGCAACGTATTTGTTTGCACATGGCAGCGCGCTTTTGACTATTTTGTGGGCATTGACTATAAAAGGGAAATGAACAAAGACAATCTCCCGGCTATCCGCCCCTGTATGAAATGCGGCGCTATTCCTGATAAAATTGAGACTTCTCGCCCCGACGGCCGTACGCGCGACCTTTACCGCGTGGTCTGCCCCTGCGGCAACGGCCCCTTGCGCTGGTCGGTCAGCGTATCGGCGGCCATCCGGCTCTGGAACACGCACGACGCCTCATAGGCCCTCTTGCCGCCTTTGCGGGCGGGCGCATCCCAAGGCCGCGCACGACGCCCCTGCGCACCCTGCGTCGCGCAGCTGCAGGGGCAGGCTGCGTCTGCGCCGCGGCGCTGGCTTGCCCGGGAAGCCGCCCTGCCGCGCATGTCCAGCCGCAAGCGCGGCGTCAGGCGGCTGCGCGCCTTGGGGGCGTAGTCTTTTCTCCCCTTCGCAGTAAAAAAATGTTGACGCGGCCCGGCCCGGCCGCTATAACACCCCTTGCCTCAAGTAGGAGCGTAGCTCAGGTGGCTAGAGCACTTCCTTGACACGGAAGGGGTCAGCAGTTCAAGTCTGCTCGTTCCTACCAGACGAAGTTCCGGGGATGGTTTCCCCTTTATGGCGGAAGACCTTGGCTCCGCCCATAACAGGGGCCGCCGCAAAGGCGGCCCGGTGACCGTTATCGGCGCAGTGGGGAGGTTTACCTCCCCATTTTGTTTTTGTCGGCAGCCGTGGCCGGCGCGCGTGGAGCGCAGGGCGCGGGCGGAAAAGGAGCGGATTGATGGAAGTGCAGGTGGAAGGGCAGGCGGTGGCCGTCGCGCCCGGCGATGCCGTGGCTGCGGCGCTGCAGAAGGCCCTCAGCGGCAAAAAGTTCAAATCCGTGGTGGCCGCGCGCACGGCGGAAGGTACGCTGCTGGATCTTTCCGCGTCCGTGCCCCAGGGGTGTGCGGCGCTTACGCCCGTGTTCGCCGAAGAGCCGGACGGCCTGCGCATTCTGCGTCACTCCACGGCTCACGTCATGGCCGCGGCGGTCAAGCGGTTGTTCCCGGCGGCCAAGGTCACTATCGGCCCGGCTATTGAGAATGGCTTTTACTATGATTTTGACGTAGAGCGCCCCTTCTCCAGCGAGGATTTCCCCGCCATTGAGGCCGAAATGGCCCGCCTGGCCGAGGCGCGCCTGCCTTTTGCCCGCAAGGACGTCTCCAAGGCCGAGGCCGCCGCGCTGTTCACGGCCGAAGGCGAGCCATATAAGGTGGAGCTGCTGGAGAGCATTGAGGGGGATACGGTTTCCCTCTATACCTGCGGGGAATTTACGGACCTCTGCCGGGGGCCGCATGTGCCGCACACGGGCTTTGCCAGGGCCGCCAAGCTGCTTTCCGTGGCCGGAGCTTACTGGCGCGGGGACGAAAAGAACCGCATGCTCTCGCGCATTTACGGCACGGCCTTTGCGGACGAAAAAGCCCTCAACGCCTACCTCAAGCAGGTGGAGGAAGCCAAGCGCCGCGACCACCGCAAACTGGGGCGGGAGCTGAACCTTTTTGCCTTTAAGGAAGATGTGGCGCCGGGCATGGTTTTCTGGCTGCCCAAGGGCATGCTGGTGCGCACCATTCTGGAGGACTTCTGGCGGCGGGAGCACCTCAAGCGCAACTACGACATCGTCCAGGGGCCGCAGTTGCTGCGGGTGGAGACGTGGCAGAAATCCGGCCACTACGATCACTACCGCGAGAACATGTATTTCACCAAGATTGAGGACGACGCCTACGGCATCAAGCCCATGAACTGCATCGCCCACATGCTTATTTACGGCAATGAGCTGCGCAGCTACCGCGACTTGCCCCAGCGTTACTTTGAGCTGGGCGTGGTCCACCGGCACGAGAAAAGCGGCGTGCTGCACGGGCTGCTGCGGGTGCGCCAGTTTACCCAGGACGATGCGCACATCCTCTGCGCGCCGGAGCAGCTGGAGGGCGAAATCCTGGAGGTCATCCACCTTATCCGCGACCTCATGGGCCTGTTCGGCTTTCAGTATAAGGTGGCCATTTCCACCCGGCCCAAGGACAGCATCGGCACGGACGAAGCCTGGGATCTGGCCACCAACGCGCTGATCCAGGCCGTGGAAAAGGCCGGCATCAGCTACGAGATCAACGCGGGCGACGGGGCCTTTTACGGCCCCAAGATCGACGTGCGCCTGCTCGACTGCATCGGGCGCGAATGGCAGTGCTCCACCATTCAGGTGGACTTTACCCTGCCGGAGCGCTTTGACCTCACCTATGTGGGGCAGGACGGCGAGCGCCACCGCCCCGTCATGGTCCACCGGGCCATTATGGGCTCGCTGGAGCGTTTTATCGGCATCCTTATTGAGAACTACGCCGGCGCGCTGCCCACCTGGCTTGCGCCGGAGCAGGCCAGGGTGCTGACGGTGACGGAGGTCGGCGACGCGGCGGCCCTGGCGGTGCGCGACGCCCTGCGCGCCCAGGGCGTGCGCGTGGCCGTTGATACGCGCAATGAGAAGCTGGGCTTCAAGGTGCGTGAGGCCCAGTTGGCCAAGGTGCCGTATATTCTGGTGGTAGGGGAGAAAGAAGCGCAGGAGGGCGGCGCCAACGTTCGCCTGCGCAGTGGTGAAAACCTGGGGCTCAAATCCGTGGCGGAGATTGCCGCGCTGGTGCGCGCGGACGCCGAAGAGCCCTTCAAACAAGGAGGAATGCGCTATAGCTTCGCCTAACATGAGATTCCGGCGCGATATGCCGCAAGACGGCGTGCGCCGCAACGAGTTGATCCGCGCCCGCGAAGTGCGCGTGATCGCCGCCGATGGCGAACAGCTTGGAATTCTGCAACGCAATGACGCCATTGCCCTGGCCAAGGAGGCCGGCATGGACCTGGTGGAAGTGGCCTCCACTTCCGAACCGCCCGTCTGCCGGATAATGGACTACGGCAAGTTTAAGTACGAGCAGCAGAAGAAAAAGCAGGAAGCCAAAAAGCGTCAGAGCGTGGTGCAGATCAAGGAAATCAAGGTCCGGCCCAAAACCGACGACCACGATTACGAAACCAAGATCCGCCATATCCGCCGCTTTCTGGAGGACGGAGACCGCTGCAAGATCACGGTCTTTTTCCGTGGCCGCGAGATCGTGCACAAGGACCGCGGGCTGTCCATCCTGGAACGGGTGGTGCAGGACCTGGCCGATGTGGCCAAGGTGGACCAGGAGCCCCGCGCCGAAGGGCGCACGCTGCAAATGCTGCTGGTGCCCAAGAAATAACGCGGGTTTGTCGCGTAGGGGCCGCCCGCCCAGGCGGAAAAGGGACAGCGGCTCTTGCGTCGTGTCCCGCTTTGGGGCATTATGCCCCTTCCCGGTTTCCGCCCGGCCATGCCGGGCTCTATTCAGTGCAAGGAGTATGTCATGCCCAAGATCAAAACCCGCCGTGCCGCGGCCAAGCGCTTTGTGCAGACCGGCAGCGGCAAGTTCAAGCGGCGTCGCCAGAACCTGCGTCACATCCTGACCAAGAAGGCCCCCGGCCGCAAGATGCGTCTGGGCCAGGCCACCCTGGTGGATGGGACCAATATGAAGGCTGTGCGCCGGATGCTGCCCAACGGCTGATTTGTTTGACTTTTTGTTTGTCGGCTGCGCAACCTGCGCGGCGCGCTTCAGTTGCGGCTGTCCGCCGCTTCGGCGCGCCCCTTGGTTTCCTTGCGGGTCGGCAAGAATCCGGCGCAAATCCCGGCCTTCGGGCGGGGGATCGGGCCGGGCGAACAAACGGCCTGCGCGGCTCCTTTACGGAGCGGCAGGCGGCATTGCGTTCGCGCTGCCGCCTGTGCGGCGCGTCGGCAATGGTTTGACAAAAACATAACGGCGCTCTGTGCGCCGGCGGCGAATGCGGAGCCGCGACAGAGGTCCAATCCGCGTCCCTCGCTGAGGGTTCGGACAAATTTTACGCATCTCCACGGGCATTCCTCCGCCTGGTGGAGAGAAGGAGGATACGCGCATGCGTGTGAAGAGAGGTCTTGCCGGGCATCGCCGTCACAAAAAGTATCTGAGCGCAGCCAAAGGTTTCCGCGGCGGACGCAGCCGTCTGTACCGCACCGCGCGCGAGGCTGTAGAACGTTCGCTGCAAAATTCCTTTACGGGCCGCAAACTGCGCAAGCGCGATTTCCGCAGCCTGTGGATTCTGCGCATCAACGCGGGCGCGCGCCTGAGCGGGCTTTCGTACAGCCGCTTCATGCACGGCCTGAAGGTGGCGGGCATTGCCCTCAACCGCAAGGTGCTGGCGGATCTGGCCGTGTATAAGAAGGAAGACTTCGCCCAGGTGGTGGAGCTGGCCAAGGCCGCCCTGAGCAAATAGCGCGGTTAGCCCCCAGCCCTTTTTTCTGCGGCCGGAAAGGCGCGCTTCCTGTGCAAATGCGCCGGGCGCGACGCGGAGCGGGAAAAAGTTTTCTGAAAGGGTGGGGGCGCGGGGTCGGGGAAAGTTTTGTTTGCAAAAGTTTCCCCGACCCCGCAAAAAATCTCTCCCCGTCGGCGGCTTGCCGGGGCGCGGGCGGGATGGTATGCCTTTTGGGCGCGGGCGGTGCGCAAGCGCCCCTCGCGCCCTGTTTTTTTGTCCGGGAGGCATCCCGGCGCAGTGATGTGTGCAACAACAGCGCCGCAGCAACGGCATGGGGAATCCGTCATGGATTTGATTTCTGCACTGGAGGGCCTGGTTCCCGAACTGGAGGCCGGTCTGGCGCAAGCCGCCGAACTGGACGCGCTGGAAGCCCTGCGCGTGGACTTTCTGGGCCGCAAAGGCCGCATCGCCCAGGTCATGAGCCAGCTGCCGGGCCTGCCGCCTGAGGCGCGGCCCGCGGTGGGGCAGAAGGCCAACAGCGTCAAAGAGCGCTGCAATACGCTCTTTGAGCAGCGCAAGGCGGCGCTGGAGGCCGGGCGCGAGGCTGCGGCCCTGAAGCGCTTTGATCCCTCGGTGCCGGGGCGCGCGCCCTGGCGCGGCAGCCTGCACCCCACCACCCTGGTGATGGAAGAGATCTGCGACGTGTTCAAGGGGCTGGGCTTTGACGTGGCTTCCGGGCCGGAAGTGGAGATCGACTATTACAACTTCGAGGCCTTGAACATGCCGCCGGAGCACCCGGCCCGCGATATGCAGGATACCCTGTACATTACGGACAAAGTGCTCATGCGCACCCACACCTCGCCGGTGCAGGTGCGCACCATGCTGGCCCGCAAGCCGCCCGTGGCCGTGGTGGTGCCCGGCAAAGTCTACCGGCGGGACAGCGACCTCACCCACACCCCCATGTTCCATCAGATCGAGGGGCTGCTGGTGGGCAAGGGCGTGAGCCTGGCCCATTTGCGCGGCACGCTGACGGCCTTTGTGCGGTCCGTGTTCGGCGCAGCTACCGACGTGCGCTTCCGTCCCAGCTTTTTCCCTTTTACCGAGCCCTCGGCGGAGGTGGACATCTCCTGCTGCATGTGCGGCGGCAAGGGGCAGGTGAACGGCGAGCCTTGCCGGGTGTGCAAGACCACGGGCTGGGTGGAGATTCTGGGCTGCGGCATGGTGGACCCGGCCGTGTTCGAGGCCGTGGGCTATCCGGCGGACAGCACCGGCTTCGCCTTCGGCATGGGCGTGGAGCGCGTGACCATGCTCAAGTACGGCATTGGGGATCTGCGGATGTTTTTTGAAAACGACACACGCTTTCTGAGCCAGTTCACCTGGTGACGCCCATGGCCGCTCCCGCTGCACGTCATCCGTTTTCGGGGGCCGTTGCGGCCCCGGCTTTCGGCCAGGGCCGCAGGGCGGCGCGTTTTTCGGCCCTGCTGCTGGCCGCCTTTGTGGCCTTGGGCGGCCTGCCCGGCGCGGGCGGCACGGCCCTGGCGGCCTCGGCCTACAGCCCCCGGCAGTCGGGGCTGGAGCCCCCTGGCGGCCCCCGGGCCACGGAAACCCTGCCCGGCCAGAGCGCAAGCCGCACGGCCGAAGGCGGCATGGGCCATACGGACGCCTACGGCAATACGGTCACGCCCCGCGAGCCGGAGGCCCCCAAGGCCCGCAAACGCCTGAACCCCGGCGCCTACGGCGCGACGCGGCAGGCAAAGGACGAACGCCCTTTGCCCGACCCCGAACCGCGGGATCAGACGCCGGTCTGGAATTTTCGCTAACCGCACCGCCCGCGCGGCAAATTCCCCAACGGGAGAGGCCCGCGCGGCAAAGGATCGATTCGCTATGCTGCTCTCTCTTTCTTGGCTGCGTGAGTTCACGCCTTATGATGGCACGGCCGAGGCCCTGGGCGACCGGCTGACCATGCTGGGTCTGGAGCTGGAAGACATCCGGCGGCCTTACGCGGGCATCGCCTCCATCGTGGTGGGGCGGGTGGTGACCTGCGAGAACCATCCGCAATCCGATCACCTGCACTGCTGCACGGTGGATGCGGGCCAGGGGGAGCTGCTGGAGATCGTCTGCGGCGCGCCCAATGTGGCGGCGGGGCAGCTGGTGCCCGTGGCTCTGGTGGGCACGCGCATGCCCGACGGCATGGTCATCAAAAAAGCCAAGCTGCGCGGCGCGCCCTCGCACGGTATGATCTGCTCCGAGCGGGAGCTGGGCCTTACCGAGGACCATTCGGGCATCATGGTCCTGCCGGAAAATTTCGTGGTGGGCAAGCCGCTGGTGGAGCAGCTGGATCTGGACCGCGAGGTGCTGGACATCTCCATCACCCCCAACCGGGCGGACTGCCTTTCCGTTCTGGGGCTGGCGCGGGAAACGGCCCTGGCCTTCAACCTGCCCCTGAGCGTCCCTGACGTGCCCCTGCCCGCAACGCTTGCGCCGGCCCTGGAGGTGCCCATCGCCATTGAGGATCCGGAGCTCTGCTGGCTCTACGCGGGCCGGGCGCTCACGGACGTGCGCGTGGGGCCCTCGCCCATGCGCCTGCGCCACCGCCTGCACGCCCACGACGTGCGCCCCATCTCCAATATCGTGGACGTGACCAACTACATTCTGCTGGAGTGCGGCCAGCCCCTGCATTCTTTTGATCTGGACAATCTGCGCGGAGGCCGCATCGTGGTGCGCCGCGCCGGGGAGGGGGAGCGCTTCACCACCCTGGACGGCCAGGAGCGCGTGCTCAACGCCCAGGACCTTTGCATCTGCGACGGCGAGCGCCCCGTGGCTCTGGCGGGCGTCATGGGCGGCCTCAATTCTGAAATCGGGGCCGCCAGCGCCCGCGTGTTTCTGGAGAGCGCCGTGTTCCGCCCGGCCACTATCCGCAAAACCTCGCGCCGCCTGGGGCTTTCTTCCGAGGCTTCCTACCGTTTTGAGCGCGGCATCGACCAGCAGCGCTCGGTCTGGTCCCTTAACCGGGCCTGCGCCATGATGGCCGCCCTGAGCGGCGGCAAGGTCTGCGCCAACCTCTGCGCCAACGAGCCCCGGCCCTTTGCGCCCGCGCGCATTCCCTTCCGCCCGGCCCGGGCCGACGCCCTGCTGGGCGTGCATCTGGGCGCGGATTTCGACGCCGCCACCCTCTCAGGCCTGGGTTGCGCCGTGGACAACAGTAATCCCGAACAGTGGGCGGTCAGCCAGCCCTCCTGGCGGCCGGACCTTACCCGCGAGGCCGACCTCATTGAAGAAGTGGGCCGCATGCACGGCCTGGACGCCATTGCCCCGGCCCTGCCGCGGGTGGAGCGCAACCTCGCGCACGCCGGTGAGCCGGAATCGCGCTTCGGCTTCTGGTCCCGCATCAAGCACTGGGGCGCGGGCCTGGGCCTCAACGAGGCGGTCAACTACAGTTTTGTGGGCCACAAGGATCTGGACCGCCTGCACCTGCCGCAGGAGGGGCGCATCTCCATCATGAATCCCCTTTCGGCAGAGCAGGACGCCCTGCGCACGGCCCTGGCCCCCGGCCTGCTCAATACCCTGCGCAACAACCTGGCCCAGGGCGCGGCGGGCTTGCGGCTGTTTGAGCTGGCCACGGTATTTGCGGCGGACGCGGCTTCGGAGACCACGGCGTGCGAAACGGGCGCGCTGGGCCTGCTGCTTTACGGGGCGCGCTACGATGCCGCCTGGCCCCAGCCCGAAGGCGATCTGGATTACACGGACCTCAAGGGCGTAGTGGAGCATCTGCTGCACCATCTGCACCTGCCCGCGCCGGTCTGCACCCTGCGGGAGGATCACCCCTTCCTGCTGCCTTGCGTCAACCTGAGCGTGGAGGGCGCGGCCCTGGGCGTCATGGGCCGGGTCAGGCCCGCCATGGCGGCGGAATACCACGCCCGCAAAGACGTCTGGCTGGCCGAGATCGACCTGGAGGAACTGCGCCGCCTGCACGATGCGGTGCGTCTGCGCTTTACGGCCTTGCCCGTGTTTCCCCCCGTGCGGCGGGACATCACGGTGGCCGCGGGCCCCGGCCTTGCGGTGGCCGCCGTGCTTGAGCATATTCGGGGCCTCAGGCTGCCCCTGCTGGAGGACGTGGCCCTGGTGGACCTTTTTGAACCGCCCGCAGCCGCCGGGGCGGAACCTGTGCGCAACCTTACCTTCCGCCTGACGTTCCGCCATGCGCAACGCACCCTTAAGGATTCTGAAGTAGACAAAGAGCGGGCAAACGTGGCAGAATCGCTGGAGCGCGCGCTGGGCGTGCGCGTTTAATCCTGCAGTCGCATCCCGCCTTCGCGCGTTCCTGACTCCGCGCGGACGGCTGGGGTGCGGCGTTGCCGGCGTCCGGGGGAGCAGATGGAGGCAAAGACGACCGGAAAGACCTACCGCATCGGCGAAGCGGCGGAATTGCTCCACCTCAAAACCCATGTGCTGCGCTTCTGGGAAACGGAATTCCCCCAGCTGGACCCCATCCGCACGGACAAGGGCCAGCGCCTGTATACCGAGGAGCACCTGGCCCTGCTGCGGCGCATCCAGCAATTGCTGCACGAGCAGGGCATGACCATTGAGGGCGCGCGGCGCGTGCTGCAAGGCAGCGCCGTGGTGGACGAAACCCTGCCCCAGCGTCTGGCCGCTGTGCCGGACCCGGAATTTATGCGCGGGCTCAAGCGCCAGCTGTTGTCCCTGCGCCGCCTGCTCAGCGGGCAATAACCCCCCCCGCGGGCGCGGCTGTTGCGCGCTGCGCGCAAGGCGGAGAACCAAGGAATGATCCTTTCACCTTCCCTGTTGTCCGCGGATTTCGCCCGCCTGGCCGAGGAGCTGGCCGCGCTGGAAGCCGCGGGCGTAGCTTGGCTGCACCTGGACGTCATGGACGGGGCCTTTGTGCCCAACATCACCTTCGGTCCCCCGCTCATCAAAGCCCTGAGGCCCCTGAGCGGGCTTTTTTTTGACGTCCATCTTATGGTGGAAGACCCCGCCCGCCACCTGGCCGCCTTTGCCGCCGCCGGGGCGGATATGCTGGTCGTCCACGCCGAGGCCGACCGCCATCCCCAGCGTACCCTCTGCGCCATACGCGAGCTGGGCTGCAAGGCGGGCGTGGCCCTAAACCCCGGCACGGACGTGAGCGCCGTGCGCTGGCTGGCCGCGGATATGGACATGCTGCTTGTCATGAGCGTGAACCCCGGCTTTTCCGGCCAGGCCTTCATCCCGGCGAGCTTCGCCAAGCTCCGCGCGGCCCGCAGGCTGCTGGACGAAAACGGCGGCGAAAACGTCCTCATCCAGGTGGACGGCGGGGTCTGCCCCGAAAACGCCGCCGCCCTGCAGGACGCCGGGGCCGACGTACTGGTTTCCGGCTCGGCCTTTTTCGGCCATAAACCCTACAAAACGCGCCTGGCGGCCTTTGCCGCCGCCTGCGCCGGACGCGAACCCCGCCCCGCCCTTAAGGCCGCGACGGGCTGGAAGTAAAGGAAGAGTTGCATGCCTACCCGCAGACAGTGCGCCAACGCCCTCCGCATTCTGGCCGTGGACGCCATAGAAAAGGCCCGTTCCGGGCATCCCGGCGCGCCGCTGGGCATGGCCGACATGGCCGAAGCCCTCTGGCGGCATGTGCTCCGGCACAATCCCGCCAATCCTCGCTGGCACGACCGGGACCGCTTTGTGCTCTCCAACGGGCACGCCTCCATGCTGCTCTACGGCTTGCTGCACCTTTCCGGCTATGACCTGCCGCTGGAGGAAATTGAAAACTTCCGCCAGTGGGGCTCCAAGGCGGCGGGGCATCCGGAATACGATCCGGATATGGGCGTGGAGATGACCACCGGCCCGCTGGGTCAGGGGCTGGCCTCGGCCGTGGGCATGGCCCTGGCCGAACGCCTGCTGGCCGCGCGCTACAACACGCCGGAGCACACGGTGGTGGACCACCGTACCTACGTCTTTGCCGGCGACGGCTGCCTCATGGAGGGCGTGTCCTATGAGGCCTGCTCCCTGGCGGGCACCTGGGGCCTGGGGCGGCTCATTGTGCTGTACGACGCCAACGGCATTTCCATTGACGGCAAGGTGGAGGGCTGGTTCACGGAGGACGTGGCCGGGCGTTTCACGGCCTGCGGCTGGCAGGTGCTGGGCCCGGTGGACGGGCACGACGCCGCCGCGCTGGACGCGGCCCTGGCCGCTGCCCAGGCGGAAGAAGGCAAACCCAGCCTGATCATCTGCCATACGCACATCGGCTTCGGTTCGCCCAAGGCGGATTCCGCCTCCTGCCACGGCTCACCCCTGGGGCCAGAAGGCGTGGCCGCCACGCGCACGGCCCTGGGCTGGACAGAACCGCCCTTTGTCATCCCAGAGGACATCCGCGCCGCCTGGGACGCGCACGCGCGCGGTCGCGCTCTTGAGGCTGCCTGGCAGCGCGCCTTTGACGCCTACCGCGCGGCCCACCCCGACCTGGCCGCCGAATTTGAACGCCGCATGCGCGGGGAACTGCCCGACGACTGGGCCGCCACGGCCCGCCAGATCGTGGAGGACGCCCTGAACGCGCGGGAAGACCTGGCCACCCGCGTGGCCTCGCGCAAGACGCTGGAAACGCTGACAACGCGCCTGCCGGAGCTGCTGGGCGGCTCCGCCGATCTCACGGGCTCCGTGGGCACGCTCACGGCCGCGTCCGTGCGGCTGGACCCCAGAACGCATACGGGCAACTACATTTCCTACGGCGTGCGGGAATTTGGCATGAGCGCCGTCATGAACGGCCTGGCCCTGCACGGCGGCTTCATTCCCTATGCGGGCACGTTCCTTTCGTTTGCGGATCAGGCCAAGAACGCCCTGCGCCTGGCGGCGCTCATGGGCGTGCGGGCCGTGTGGGTGTTTACCCACGATTCCATCGGCGTGGGAGAGGACGGCCCCACCCACCAGCCCGTGGAGCAGCTCAACATGCTGCGCGCCACTCCGGGCCTGCGCGTCTGGCGGCCTTGCGATACGGTGGAAACCGCCGCGGCCTGGCGCTGCGCCCTGGAAAGTACCTGCCCCAGCGTGCTTTCTCTCTCGCGCCAGACCCTGCCCTTCTGCCCGCGGGATGCGGCGCAGACGGCGGCCATCGCCCGCGGCGGTTATGTGCTGCAGGATTGCGCGGGCACGCCGGAGCTTATTTTGCTGGCCACGGGCTCGGAAGTGGGCCTGGCCCTGGCGGCGGCGGAACAGCTTGGCGCGGAAGGCCGCCGGGTGCGCGTGGTTTCCATGCCCTGTACGGAGCTTTTTGACGTCCAGGACGCCGCCTATAGGGAAAGCGTGCTGCCCCGCGCGGTGCGCGCCCGCATTGCCATAGAAGCGGCAGCCGTGGATTGGTGGCGCAAGTATGTGGGCCTGGACGGCGCGGTGCTGGGCATGGAGCGCTTCGGCGCGTCCGCGCCGGGCAAGGTGGTTTTTGAGCGCTTGGGCTTCACTGTACCGCATGTGCTGGAGCTGGCGCAAGCGTTGCTGGCCTAGGGCGTTGCAGCTTTGAAATGCCCTGACGGCTGCGTGAGCAGACGCCCGCTGTGGGGGGCGTAAGCGCAAGTTATTTGCGCTGGTAAGCGCCTAAACGCGCGTGCCGTAAACTTTGAGAAAATGCCTGTTCTCAAAGGTACTCTGCTCCAGGGCGGCTTCCGGCAGGAAGTGCCCGGCGGCCGCATAGCCCATAATCTTTAACAGTACGGACAGGGAGGGCGCAGATGCCGATCAGGAAAATGCAGGACGTGGACCTGGCGGGCAAAACCGTGGTCATTCGCGAGGATCTCAATGTGCCCATGAAGGACGGGGCCGTGAGCAACGATAAGCGCATCCGCGCGGCCCTGCCCACCATCAATCTGGCCCTGGAACAGGGCGCGGGCGTTATTGTGCTTTCGCACCTGGGCCGGCCCACGGAAGGGCAGTTTGAGGAGCAGTTTTCCCTCAAGCCCGTGGCGGCGCGCCTGGGCGAGCTGCTGGGGCGGCCCGTGACCCTGGCCCCCACCTTTGCGGAAGCCAAGGCCGCGCCGGGCGCGGTGACCCTGCTGGAGAACGTGCGTTTTCTTAAGGGCGAGAAAAAGAACGACCCGGACCTGGCCGCCCGCCTGGCGGGCCTGGGCGAGGTCTACGTCATGGACGCCTTTGGCGCGGCCCACCGGGCCCACGCCTCCACTGAAGGCGCTGTGCGCGCGGCCAAAAAGGCCTGCGCCGGGCCCTTGCTGCAGGCGGAGCTGGAAGCCTTCGGCAAGGTGCTGGATAACCCCGCCCGCCCTCTGGTGGCCATTATTGGCGGATCCAAGGTTTCCTCCAAGCTGGGCCTGCTGGAAAATCTGCTCAATACGGTGGACGTGCTCATGGTGGGCGGCGGCATTGCCAATACCTTCCTGGCCGCAGCCGGGTACATGGTGGGCAAAAGCCTGTGCGAGGAAGACCTGGTGCCTGAGGCCAAAAAAATCATGGAGCAGGCCAAGACCCTGAACAAAGAGTTCCCCCTGCCTGTGGACGTGGTTACGGCCGAGGATCTGGCCCCAGGCCAGCGGGCCAGCGCCCATGCCGTGGGCGACGTGCCCCCGGACCAGATGATTCTGGATATCGGGCCGGAAACCGTGGCCGCGTATGAAAAGCTGCTCGCCAAGGCCGCCACCGTGGTCTGGAACGGCCCCGTGGGGGCCTTTGAGACTGATCCCTTCGGGCAGGGCACCAAGGCGCTGGCCAATTTCCTGGCTGGCGGCAAGGCCTTTGTGGTGGTGGGCGGCGGCGACTCTGTGGCGGCTGTGGAAAAATACGGCCTGGCCGACAAGATGGGCTATATTTCCACCGGCGGCGGCGCGTCCCTGGAGCTTCTGGAAGGCAAAATCCTACCCGCCGTGGCCGCGCTGGAAGCCGTGTCCTAGCGCAGAGTAACTTTGAGAACAGGCATTCCTCAAAGTTTACGGCACGCGCGTTTCGGCGTTTAACAGACCAAATACATTGCGCTTACGCCTGCACGGCGGGCGTCTGCTTGCGCAAACCGCCACGGCATTGCAACGTTGCAATGCCGTGGCGGTTTGCTGCCGTGGCGGGCACTACAGCCCTACGCGGAGCAGCGTGCCTCTGAGAATCTGCATTTTTCAAAGCTGCGCTGCCATCCGCGCCAGTGTGGCGTAGGCAAAATTCATTTTCGCCGACCACGCCGAGTGCAGCGTTTTTAAAGGTAATCTGCTCTAGTCCCAGTGCCGCTTGTCCTCAATGGGACGGATCTGCGGGGGCAGGCTGCCGGGCGCCAGCACGCGCAGATCAGGACGCAGCTTGATCTTCTCGCGGAACTGGTGCAGGAGCTCTTCCTCGCGCTTGAAGCCGCTGGTTTCCACATAGAGGGTCATTTCGTCAATGCCGCCGGGGTTGGTGACCTCAATCTGCCAGCGTTTGATTTCCTCAAACCGGCTCATGACCTGCTCCACCTGGTGCGGATAAACAAACATGCCCATGATGCGGGCGGTGGTGTCCACCCGGCCCACAATGCTGCCCAGGCGCGGGCTGGTGCGGCCGCAGGCGCAGGGGCTGCGGTCAATGTAGGAGAGGTCGCCCGTGGCCAGGCGGATGAGCGGGTACGTCTTGTTGAAGGCCGTGACCACAATTTCGCCCACCTCGCCGTCCTTGAGCGGAATGCCCGTATCCGGATGGCAGATTTCCACATAGCAGCGGTTGGCGATGTGCAGGCCCGTTCTGTGGTAGCATTCGTAGCCGATGCAGCCCACGTCCGCCGTGCCGTAGCCCTGGCGCATGACCAGGTCGTACTTTTTTTCCATCTGCGAGCGCGTTTTTTCAGACAGGCGCTCACCGGTGACAAAGGCCACCTCCAGGAAAAGATCCTTGCGCAGGTTGAGGCCTTTTTCCTCGGCCTTCTGCGCCAGGTGCATGAGAAAACTGGGCGTGCCCACATAGCCGGAGATACGCAGCTTCTGCATAATGTCCAGCTGCGTGGCCGCGTCCGAGGGGCCGGCCGGAATCACCGCGCAGCCCAGATTGCGCAAGGGTTCCTCAAACATGAGCCCCGCCGGGGTGAGCTGGTAGTTGAAGGTGTTCTGCACCGCGTCGCCGGGTCGGAAGCCCACGGAGTAGAAGGCCTCCGTATAGCCCCAGTAGTCCTCCCCGCGGTCTTCCGGGTCAAAGATGGGCCCTGGCGAAAGAAAGACGCGCTTGAGCTCCCCGATGTCCTTGGTCAACAGTCCGCCCAGACGCGGCCCCATGGACTGCAGGAAGATGAGCTCCTTCTTCTTCAGAATGGGAATGTGCTTGATGTCTGAAAGCGTCTTGAACTTCTCCACGTTGAACTGCGCGCGGTCAAAGCGCTTTTTGACGTCTTCGGAATACCGGTACGCATAGGCGAGCAGATCCTTGAGCTGGATCAGGCAGTACTGGCGGCGTTCGCTCTCGTCCAGCACTTCGCGACGGCTGAAAATGCCTTCGGTGCGGTCTTTACGGGTCATACCTACTCCACGGTAGCCAGGTTGGCTTTATAAACGGACACCATAGCCATTCAAAAGTTAAAGCGCAAGCATTTTTTATAAAAACAAGTTATTTCAATGGGATGTCGGCATGCGCCCGTGGGGACCAGCAGGTGCGGCAAGGCCTTCCATGTCGGTGCTCAGGCGCTGCCGGGGGGACCGGCCAGCTCCAGGCAACGGCGGCGCAGGCTGTCGTATACGGGCTCCACATGCAGGGCGTTGGCCGTAAAGGCGGCCACATAGGCTGTCAGCACAACCACTGGCGCGTTGTGGAAGGCCCCGGTCATTTCCAGCAGCAGGGCCGCGCCCGTAAGGGGCGCGCGCACCGAGGCCGCAAACAGCCCGGCCATGCCCAGGGTCAGCACCGTGGCGGTCTGCTCCGGCGGCACGGGCAGGGCCAGGTTGCAGAGGGCCGTGGCGCAGGCCCCGGCCAGCGAACCCATGAGCAGCAGGGGCATGAGCAGCCCGCCGGAAACGCTGGAAGCGAAGCTGAGCCAGGAAAACGCTATTTTCACCGCCAGCAGGAGCAGCAGACCCTCCAGCGGGAGGGGCAGCCGCTCCAGCGCCGTGGCGCTCAGGCCCACCCCGGCGAGTACCTGGGGGTAGCCATAGAGCAGGGCCCCGGCGCAGGCAAAGGGCAGCAACACCCTGAGGGGCCGCGGCAGCAGGCGGCAGCGGTCCTGAAAGCGGGTCAGCCCCAGCAGCACAACATTATAGAATGCGCCCAGAAGGCCCATGCTCAGCCCCATGGCGGGGATGAGCCACCACTGGTTCCAGCGCAAGGGCGCGAGGGTCTGAAAGGGAAAGACCAGGCCGAAGCCGAACAGCCCGTCAATCATGTACCAGGCCGAAAGGGCGCACAGGCCGGTAAACAGGAGCAGCGGCACGCTGAGGATGGTTTTCATTTCCTCAAAGGCGAAGCACATGCCCGCCAGGGGCGCGCCGAAGGCGGCCGTCATGCCGGCCACGGCCCCGCCCACCAGGTAGCGGGGCATATGCCGGGCGTCGCCTTCGCGCCACAGGCGGCCTACGCCTTCGCCCACGGCGGCGCCCATCATAATGCAAGGGCCTTCCCGCCCTACGGAGAGGCCGCCGGTCAGGGAAACCAGCGTGCCCCAGAATTTGGTCAACAACACCCGCCACCAACACATGCGGGCCTTGCCGCGCACCATGAGCTCCACCTGCGGGATGCCGCTGCCGCCCACCAGGGGTTCCAGGCGCAGGGCCAGCAAGGCCAGGGCCGCCAGGGCCGCCAGGCTGCCCCAGATCAGGGCCATAGCCAGCGGGTCGCGGGGGTCGTGGGCGCGCAGCAGGGCGACGGCCAGCCCGCTGATCCAGTCATAGGCCGCGCGGAACAGGCCGATGACGGCCCCGGTGACGCCGCCGGTGAGTACGGCCTGGGCGGCGACCCGCCGCACGCTCAGGTTGCGCAGGGCCTGCAGATCGCGGAGGGTGGGCGGTATGGGGGCGAGAAAAGGCACAAAATCTTCCTTGGCATAAGTGGGCAACAGGGGCAGTATGGCCGGAAGTCGAGGGCTTTTCAAGCTGTTGGCAAAAAAAACTGGCGGAAAACACTTGCCAAAGGGTGCGCAAGCGGGTACAAGACTTCTCCAGCCGCCGGACGTTCGCAGGCGTGCGGCAGGCCCCATGGGCCGAGGTAGCTCAGTTGGTAGAGCAGGGGACTGAAAATCCCCGTGTCGGCAGTTCAATTCTGTCCCTCGGCACCAGTAAATTTAAGCCCTTACGGTAATCGTGAGGGCTTTTTTCGCACCAAATTGCACCAAATCAGGCAAGAGGTTTGCAGGCCAACCACCCCGACAGCCGCAACGAGGAATTCCGGTCGGTGGCAATAGCTGCCCTGAACAGCAATATTTGCATGGCAATGATGCTTGGGGTGTAGACAGATAGACAACCGGTGTGGGCTGGAGTAAAATTCCCGTGTCATCTCGGCAAGGAATTGCCAAAGGGGCCGCTGGCAGCACGTTCTGTGGGCGGCCTTAACTTCTCTGACCCCGCGAAGGGTTGCATTCCGTTGGCTCGCTGCGGCCTTGCGGACGAACCCCAAGGTCTCAAACCACGCCGAAGCGGGCTTAGACTATATTGCTGCCGACATTGCTTGCCGGATGCGTTGCCTTGATTGTTTTAATCAGGTCTTTGATGTCATCATCATTACTTTCTGGCGCATAAACCGCCCTAAGCAGTCCCCACAGGAGAAAGGATGGCATAATGAGCAACGATAGCATGAAAAACGCAATGGGGTAAGGTCAGTTTTGTCCGATTATGTAGGCCGCCCAACAAAAAGGCCACCCCGAAGGATGGTCCCCCCTTGCCGCAACCTGCCATGAAACGAAGAAGGCCGGGGTTACCCGGCCTTCAATTTTACTGCTGAGCTACGGCCTGCTTCACTGTATCGGCAATAAAAGCATTCAGCGACTTGCCTTCTGCCGCAGCTGCGATACTGGCCTGGTGATATACTTCTGGATCAAGACGCAAGGCAAAGTTGCCCCGGCTCTGCTTTCGCGGTTCAACACCATGCTTGGCGCACTCGTCAAGAAAGGCGTGTAAGGACGCTGTTCCTTCAAGGCGCAAGCCGGGGAGGTCTGTTGCATAAAAATCCGCGCCGCCGTTCAGCCCCACAAACTCACCGCGAAACATCTCTATTTCCGGGTCATAGGCAATAACGGCCTTATAGCCTTCAATGTTCATTACGTTCTTCATGGCTTCACTCCGTGTTCTTCCAGCCAGCGCCTGATGCTGGCAACAGCCCCTTTGTCCGTGGTTGGCGCAGGGTGGGGGCGGTGGAAGATTTTGACTTCACCAAACAGAAACACGCTTACCCTGGAGCCTTCCCTCGCGTTGATTTCAGCCCCCAGAGCAATGAATAGCGCTTCAATATCTGCCCAACGGACGCCGCCGGGAACTGGCCGTGTAAAAATCTGAGTGAGGGTAGCGGCATGTTTGCGCTTCATGTGAACATGATATTACTTTGTGATATTAAGTCAAGGCGGTTCATCAGGCTTCTTACTTCAAGCATTCCCTTGCCCCCGTGCCTGCTGGTAGGGGGGATAGAAAGGTAATCCTCCCATTTTTAGGAGCACTTACAAGTAGCGCCTAAGACACCTGTGCGAGCTTCATGGCGGGGGTTATGCCGCCAGTGCCCATGTTGGGAGGATTACCCCGTGACCGCTGCGTGAGCAGACGCCCGCCGTGAAGCGTAAGGGCAGTTTATCTGCGCTGTTGAGCGTCGGAACGGGCGTGACCAAACTTTGAGAATATCCTTAAAATGAATCTGCGCAGGCTCGCTTGCAATTGTTCCTGGAAAATTGCGGGAGTATTCTGATCAAGTCCCTCGCCGCTGCGTTCTCCAAGGGGTATGCCTGTCGCGTCCCCTGAACTTCCCCGCTTTTGCTCCTTACTCCGAACAGGCGGTTTTCAGCTGGCCGCAGGCGGCCTTGATGTCCTGACCTTTGCTTTTGCGGATGATGGCGGTGATGTGGCGGTCCCAGAGGTATTGTTCAAAAGCCAGGACCCGTTCCGGGCTGGGGGCGGCGTAAGGGGAACCTTCGGTGGGGTTGTAGACGATGAGGTTGAGCTTGGCTTTGAGGTCGCCCAGCAGGCGGACCAGCTGGCGGGCGTGTTCCTGACCGTCATTGACGCCGCCCAGGAGCAGGTATTCAAAGGTAATGCGCTCGCGGGTTTTGAGGGGGTAGGATCTGAGGGCGGCCAGCAAATCCGGCAGGGGCCAGCGGGCGGCCTTGGGCATGAGGCGGGCGCGCAGCTCCTGGGTGGGGGCGTGCAGAGAGACGGCCAGGTAGGCCAGGCCGCTTTCGCCCAGTTCGCGCAGGCCTTTTTCGACCCCGCAGGTGGAGACGGTAATGCGCCGGGGAGAGAAATTGAGGCCTTTGTCGTGGTTGAGGCTTTGGAGGGCGCGCAGCACTTCGCGCGGGTTGCCGAGGGGCTCGCCCATGCCCATAAAGACCAGGTTGCGCAGCACGGGCCAGTCCGGGCGGGTGTCGCCCAGATAGTTGCGGGCCACCAGGATCTGGCCGAGAATTTCGCCCATGGTCATGTTGCGTTCCAGGCCCATGCGGCCCGTGGCGCAGAAGGTGCAGCCCATGGCGCAGCCCACCTGGCAGGAGAGGCATTGGGTCCAGCGGCGCGCGCCCTCGCGGGAATCGGAGGGGATGAGCACGGTTTCCACCTGCGCGCCGTCGGCCAGGCGCAGGAGGAACTTGGTGGTGCCGTCGGCGCTCTGTTCCACGGCGTCCACCGTGGGCCAGACGATGACGGCCGCGGCGGTCAGGCGCTCCCGACAGGCTTTGGAGACGTCCGTCATGGCGTCAAAACTGCGGGCCATTTTCTGCCACAGCCATTGCCAGACCTGCACGGCGCGGAAGCGGGGCTCGCCCAGCTCCGTGGTCATCCAGGCTTCCAGTTCGGGCAGGGTCAGGTTGAGGATGTCGCGCATGGGGCGGCGCTACCCTACGGCCTTGCGGGCATACTCGCGCACAAAGCGCACGGCCGAATCCACGTTCGTGACTTCGCCGGCGATCTGAGCCTGGAGCAGGGCGTCGCGGATGACGCCCACCAGGGGGCCGGGGGCCAGCCTGGTTTCGTTCATGATTTCATTGCCGTTGAGCAGGGGCTCCAGCATCTGTTCCGGGGTTTCGGCCCGGTCCAGGTACTTCATATTGTGGTTGAAGGAGGTGAGGATGCCGTCGCGGGCCTTGAGGTCCGCCCGGGCCATGGCGATGAGCCGGGGGTATTCGTCCAGGGCTTTGAAGCGGCGGATGCCCCTGTCCGTCATCATGAAGTGGAAGCGCATGTGGTGGCGCACCAGGTGGCAGAGCAGGTCAATGTCCTCCTGGGCGAAGTGCAGACGGCGCAGGATTTTGCGGGTGACTTTGGCCCCCACGCGGTGGTGCTGGTAGTAGGTCCACTGGCCGTCGAAAAATTCGCCGGTGTAGAGTTTGCCCACGTCGTGGAAGAGCATGGCCATGGTGCCCAGCCAGTCGTAGTGGAAATCTTCTTCGGGGTAGTGGCGCATGCAGGCCAGGGTGTGCTCAAAGACGTTTTCCGTATCCCCTTCCTTGTTGCGCATCTGGGTAAGGCAGGAGAGGGCGGCCACCTCAGGAATAAGCCCCTGGAGGATGTGGGCCTCGTAGAGCAGGCGCACGAAGCGGTACATGGATTCGGCGGCCACCTTGCGCCATTCGTCCATGATGTCCGTAGCGGGCACATAGTCCAGCACGCGGGCGGAAGCCCGCACAATGGCCAGCCAGGTGTTGGGCTCAATGGGCAGATCAAAATTGGCGGCGAAGCGCAGGGCGCGCACGGCCAGCAGGTAGTCGTGGCGCAGGGTTTCGTCCGGCAGGCCCGTGAGGCGGATGGCCCCGCCTTTGAGGTCCGCGAAGCCCGCGTAGGCGTCGCCGGAGGCTTCAGGGCTGCCGAAGCCCGTGAGGCGCAGGTCGAGTTTTTCTTCCCGGCTCATGCGTTCGATCATGGTGGGCGTGACGCGCAGCAGGGAGAGCTCCGGGTGCCCGGCGGCGGCAACCTCCAGGGGGTAGAAGCGGTAGGTGACGCCGTCCTGCTCCATAACGGCCAGGGCGCGTTTTTCCCGTTCGGGCACGGCCGCGGGGAAGAGGCGCACCAGGGTGTCCAGGTCCGGTTCACAGGCGATGTCCACAGCCGGGGCCCCGCCCTGGCGCAGCAGGTGCTCCTGCAGGGGGGCGTTGATCACGTGCGCGTCATAGCCGTTGCGCAAGAGGGTTTTGCAAATGGTTATGGCGTCCTTGAGGGCTTGGTGCATGGAAATCTCCTTGCGAAAATAGGAACAGACGTCCCCCACTATGCCCGCCGGAAGGCGGGAACGTCAAGCCGGACGCGCCGTTGGCCAGGGCGCGTCCGGCTTTTCAGGCCCGGATGGCATCCGGAAGATGCGGCTGCAGGCCCCTACAGCGAGGGCATGCCCAGAAGCATCCTGGCGGAAACCACCACCTGCATGATGACCTGCGAAATATCCTTGACGGCCTGCATGCTCTTGGATTCCACCTTGGGCAGGACCATGATCTGATCGCCGGGGCGGATATCGTCGTCGTCCTGGGTTACTGCGCCGTTCTGGTGCAGCACCAGCGCCTTGTCGCGGTCGGCCCGGTTGGTGTAGCCGCCCGCGCCTTTGATGTAGTCCGCCGCGTCCTTCTTTTTGCTCCAGAGCAGGGCCTGGGGCATCATAACCTCGCCGCTCACCAGCACCACGTCGCTCTTGGTGGGGATGACGATGACGTCGCCGTCCTCCAGGGTAAGGTCGGCCTTGTCCGGCCCGCCGTCCAGCACCACCACGCCTTCGGGCTCCACGGCTTTGGCGCGCTCCACAAATTTGGAGACCATTTCGGCCTCCTTGGCGCGGATCTGCGCTTCGTCCGTGCTGGAGGAGGAAGCGGTGAGGGCCGTTTCTTCCAGGCGGCGCAGGGAATCGGCAATGGCCTTCTTTTGCCGGGCGGCCACGCTTTTGCGCTTGATGTACATGGCGTCAAGGTTGGCCCGGCCCGGCTCCACGGCAATGAAGTTCTTTACCTCCGCCAGGCGCGCGCCCCGCCGCACGGGGAAGCGCGAGGCCCCGCGCACGGCCCCCTGCACCTCCACCATGATGGTGTTGCCCGGGGCGTCGGCAATAAACTGCACCTGGTCGCCGTCTTCCAGCTTCAGGCTGCGCAGCTCGCGGATGGGCAGGTAGGTGCTGTAGGGCGCGCCGTTGCGCGTGCCGGAAAGGGCGATGTGCGAGGCGCTGCCCTGGGGCTCGGCCAGCTCCATGAGGGCCGCGCCCGTGGCCTTGCCCTTGGGAAATTCAAAAAGCGCCGCGTTGCGCACGGCCCCCACGGCCGCCACGCTGGGGCCTTTGTCGCCCACCACCAGGGTGTCGCCTTCCTGCACGCGCACGGCGGGCAGTACGCCCTTGCGGGCAAAGGGGTAGAGGTCCAGCGTGGCCACTGTAGCGCCGTTGCGCACCAGGCGGATGTCGCGGTAGCTGCCGCGCACGGGGTCCAGGCCGCCGGCCTTGTCCAGAAAGCTCAGCAGCGGGTCGCCGGGCGTGCCGGTGTAGCGGCCGGGGCGCTGCACGCCGCCGGTGACGAACACGGCCACGGGCCGGGCGTCCAGGGGGGCGGCATAGATCTGCACTGCGGTGCGGCCGGAGGCCGCCAGCTTGCTGCGCAGAGCCTCGGCCAGCTTGTCGTAGCCCAGGCCCGCCACGGGGATGGCCCCCACCTGGGGCACGTCCAGGTGGCCGTCGTCGGCCACCGTCAAGGTCTGGTCCACGGTGAGGTCGCCGCCCCAGAGGCGCAGCACCACGCGGTCGCCGGGCATGATGACGGTGGCGTCCTTGGACTCCTTGGCCTGGGAAAAATGCCCCTGAAACAGGTTGGCGGCATAGGGCTGGGGCGCGTCGGCCGCGCGGAGGGGGCCGACCAGAGCGAGGAGCCACAGGGCCGCCAGCAGGACGGAACAAAGTTTATGGGACATGGCGCTTACAATGCAATGGATTATGGGCTTGCATGGCCCCCAGAAGGTGCCGGGCGTGACGCCGCGAAAAACGCGCGACAACCGTTTGCCGCGCGTCTGATTCATAATCTTCTTTGCCGGATTTTGCCAGGGGGAAAAGGGGGCTCCCGGCGGAAGACCTGCACTGCGGCGGGGGCGGCTCCGGCGTTGGCTTTCTGCCCGGCGGAAGGGCCGTGGCCGCACGCAATTTTCTGCTTGTAGGATGACTGGCCTGATGTCGGCCCTGCCCCGGCGCGGGTGTCTTGTGCCCCGTTGTCGGGGGGCGGCTTTCACTTCGGCCGGTCCGGCGTCTGCCCTGTTGTCGGGGGAAGCGTCCCCTTCGCACGTTCCGGCGTCGGCCCTGCCCCCGGCGCGGGCGTCTCCTTGCCCCCGGCGCGGGATGGATTTTGTTCTCTGGCAAGGAAGAAAACGGATTCGGGACGGGCATAGTACGCCTTGGTACAGGCCCGGTCCGAATCCGATTTCTGACGCCGCCAGAGGGCAAAAGACGCCCGCGCCGCGCTATTGGGAGAGGCCGGCCCCCCATACCCTCGGCGCCATGCTCCAGCGCCCCTGCGCGTCGCGGCAGATGACCACCACCTCAGCCTCGCGCTGGCCGGAAAGCGCCGTGCCGCGCTTGCATTCTTCGCCCTTGGCCGAAATAAAGCTCTCGCCCATGCTCAGGCGCACGTTTTTGCCGAATTCAGGGTCGTCCAGCGTGGTGCTGGCCCCTGGGGCCGCGCCGATCATATAGGCCATCACCGGTCCGGGCGGGGTTTCCGGCTGCTCCGGCGCGCTGCCGAAACCGCAGCCGTACAGGGCCAGGGCCGTCAGCGCCGCCAGCAGGGCCGACAGCCGAACGCGGCCGCCCAGATGCAGGGCCGGGGCCACCGTGTGCGCAGGCAATTTTTTCATGAACCGTTTCCTCCACTATAGCAGATTAACTTTGAGAATATGCATGCTCAAAGTTTGCGGCACGCTCGTTTCGGCGCGTAACAACGCAAATACATTGCGTTTACGCCTCCACAGCTGGCGTCTGCTCACGCAGCCGCCAGGGGCCGCCGCAAAAAACGCGCGGCCCCCGGCCGCGGGCCGTTGCCGCGCGCCAGCCGCGCCGGAAAACCTGCCGGGGCCTTTGTTTTCTCCTCTTCCCCTTGGCAGAGAAGCCCCCGGCTGTCAATGGCCGCGCGCCGGGCGGGCTGCCGGGGGCGACACGATAATCACGCTTTTTGTAAAAAGGGGGAAATTTGTGACCGATTTTTTTTAAAACCGTGATCTTATCGTGTCCACACTTTATAAAACCCGCATTTTATTTTGCATTTTATTGCGAGCATGCTATTATCCGCACAATCTCCACAGCAGAATCGGAGAAAATATGCCGAAACCGTCCATGAAAACCATCCACGTGCAGGACGCCGTGGGCAGTGTGTTGTGCCACGATATTACTCGCATTGTGCCGGGGAAGGAGAAGGGCCCCGTCTTCCGCAAAGGCCATGTGGTGCGTCCGGAGGATATCGAGGTTCTGCTCAATGTGGGCAAGGAGCACTTGTACGTTTTTGAGGCCCTGCCGGGCATGGTGCATGAAAACGACGCCGCGGCCCGCATTGTGCGCGTGGTGGCCGGAAAAAACCTTGCCGCCGCCGAGCCGCACGAGGGCCGCATAGATCTTGCGGCCGCCTGTGACGGGCTGTTGCGCATTGACGTGCCCACGCTCAACAGCGTCAATTCTCTGGGCGAAATTTCCGTGGCCACCATCCACAGCCTGCAGTGGGTACGCAAGGGGCGCGCCGTGGCGGGCACGCGGGTGGTGCCGCTGCTTATTGAGGACGAAAAGCTCCGCCGTCTGGAAGCCCTGGTGCAGGCCCCCATCATTGAGGTGCTGCCCCTGCGCCGGGCCAGGGTGGGCATCGTCACCACGGGCAGCGAGGTGTACTACGGCCGCATCCAGGACGCCTTCGGCCCTGTGCTGCGCAAGAAGTTCGCGGCCCTGGGCAGCGCCGTCATGGGCCAGACCCTCACCAGCGACGAAGTGCCCATGACCGCCGGGGCCATTGCGGATTATCTCCAGCAGGGGGCGGATCTCATTGTGGTCACGGGCGGCATGTCCGTGGACCCGGACGACCGCACGCCCAGCGCCATCCGCGCTGCGGGGGTGGAGGTGGCGAGCTACGGCGCGCCCGTCTATCCGGGGGCCATGTTCCTGCTGGGCTACGCCGCCGGGGCTGCCGGGCGGGTGCCCGTGCTGGGGCTGCCCGGCTGCGTCATGTACCACCGGGCCAGTATTTTTGATCTCATCGTGCCGCGCCTTCTGGCGGGGCTTACGGTCACGGCCGCCGACGTGGCGGCCCTGGGGCACGGGGGCTTCTGTTCCCAGTGCCCGGAATGCCATTACCCCGTCTGTCCTTTTGGCAAGTAGGGCGCACAGCCCTGGCAAGGACAGTCGGCCCCCGTGCTGCGCCCCAATGCGCGGCAGGGGAAAACGCGCGGGCCGCAAGCGTCCGCGCGTCCGGGCCCCGCAAGGGGCGCACGCCATGGCGTAGGCGTGCTGGTATCAATATGAGAGCGATTTCGTCAGGAATCGCCCTCGGCGCGGGAGGGCCCGCCGCCAGGCTTCGCGGCTGTGCGGGGCGCAGGCGGCTTCTCGCGGCAAGCGGCGCACTGTGCGCCGCCGCAACAGGATTTCCGTCGTCGCGGACGGCGGAAGAGGGGCAGGCAACGGCCCCGAGCGCGGCACGGCCGCGCCGGCATACCCTTCACAGGTTTAATCCCAAGGAGTCGCGCATGGAGACAAAAACGCTTGTTATTAACGGCATCCCCCGCAGGCTGCTGATCAACCCTGAAGACACGCTGGCGGATGTGCTGCGCGGGCAGCTGCAGATCACCAGCGTGAAGGTGGGCTGCGGCAAAGGCCAGTGTGGCGCCTGCTCCGTCATTCTGGACGGCAAGGTGGCGCGCGCCTGCATCACCAAGATGAGCCGCGTGCCGGAAAACGCCGCCGTTACCACGCTGGAGGGCATCGGCACGCCTTCCTGCCTGCACCCGCTGCAGCAGTCGTGGATCTACCACGGCGCGGCGCAGTGCGGCTTCTGCACGCCGGGCTTCATCGTTTCCGCCAAGGGCCTTCTGGACGCGAACCCCAACCCCAGCCGCGAGGATGTGCGCGACTGGTTCCAGAAGCACCACAACATCTGCCGCTGCACGGGCTACAAGCCCCTGGTGGACGCCGTTATGGACGCCGCCGCCATTATGCGCGGCGAAAAGACCGTGGAGGACATCACCTTCAAGATGCCGGCGGACGGCCGCATCTGGGGCTCCACCATCCCCCGGCCCAGCGCCGTGGCCAAGGTGACGGGCACTGCGGAATTCGGCGCGGACGCCGCCTACCGCCTGCCGGCGGACACCCTGCACCTGGCCCTGGCCCAGGCCAAGGTCTCCCACGCCAACATCAAGGGCATTGACACCTCCGAGGCCGAAAAAATGCCCGGCGTCTTCAAGGTGCTGACCCATAAGGACGTGAAGGGCAAAAACCGCATCACGGGCCTCATCACCTTCCCCACCAACAAGGGCGACGGCTGGGAACGGCCCATCCTTAACGACACCAAGATCTTCCAGTACGGCGACGCCCTGGCCATCGTCTGCGCCGATACCGAGGCCCATGCCCGCGCCGCGGCCGAAAAGGTCAAGTTTGACCTGGAGCTGCTGCCCGAATACATGAGCGCCCCCGAAGCCATGGCCCCGGACGCCATTGAGATCCACCCCGGCACCCCCAACATTTACTACGACCAGTTTGAGGAAAAAGGCGCGGATACGGCCCCCTTCTTCAAGGATTCCGGCAACGTGGTGGCCGAGGGCGAATACTACACCCAGCGCCAGCCCCACCTGCCCATCGAGCCCGACGTGGGCTACGGCTACATCAACGACAAAGGCCAGGTGGTCATCCACTCCAAGTCCGTGGCCATCCACCTGCACGCCATGATGATCGCCCCCGGCCTGGGCCTGGAATTCCCCAAGGATCTGGTCCTGGTGCAGAACACCACGGGCGGCACCTTCGGCTACAAGTTCAGCCCCACCATGGAAGCCCTGCTGGGCGTGGCTGTCATGGCCACGGGCCGCCCCTGCCACCTGCACTACAACTATGAGCAGCAGCAGTGGTATACGGGCAAGCGCTCGCCCTTCTGGACCACCGTGCGCATGGCCGCCAACAAGCAGGGCAAGATCCTGGCCATGGAAACGGACTGGACCGTGGACCACGGTCCCTACTCCGAATTTGGCGACCTGCTCACCCTGCGCGGGGCCCAGTACATCGGTGCGGGCTACGGCATCGCCAACATCCGCGGTCAGGGCCGCACCGTGGCCACCAACCACTGCTGGGGCGCGGCCTTCCGCGGCTACGGCGCGCCGGAATCCGAATTCCCCTCTGAAGTGCTCATGGACGAGCTGGCCGAAAAGCTGGGCATGGACCCCTTCGACCTGCGCGAGCTCAACTGCTACCGGGAAGGGGACACCAACCCCTCCGGCCAGGTGCCTGAGGTCATGAGCCTGCCCGAAATGTTCAAGAAAATGCGCCCCTACTACGAGGAAGCCAAAAAGCGCGTCAAGGCCAACTCCACTGCTGCGGTCAAACGCGGCGTGGGCGTGGCCCTGGGCGTGTACGGCGCGGGCCTGGACGGCCCGGACACCTCCGAAGCCTGGGCGGAGCTTAACGCAGACGGCACGGTGACCGTAGGCAACTCCTGGGAGGACCACGGCCAGGGCGCGGATTCCGGCACCCTGGGAACGGCCCACGAAGCCCTGCGGCCCCTGGGCCTTACCCCGGACCAGATCCATCTGGTCATGAACGACACCAGCAAGACCCCCAACTCCGGCCCGGCCGGCGGTTCGCGGTCGCAGGTGGTCACGGGCAACGCCACCCGCGTGGCCTGCGAGATGCTCCTGGAGGGCATGCGCAAACCCGGCGGCGGCGGCTTCTTCACCTATGCGGAAATGAAGGCCGAAGGCCGCCCCGTGCACTATGACGGCAAGTGGACCGCCCCGGCCAAGGACTGCGACGGCAAAGGCCAGGGCGAACCTTTCGCCTGCTACATGTACGGCCTGTTCCTGGCCGAAGTGGCCGTGGAAGTGGCCACCGGCAAAACCGCGGTGGAAAAGCTCGTCTGCGTGGCCGACATCGGCACGCTCTGCAACAAGCTCATCGTGGACGGCCAGATCTACGGCGGTCTTGCCCAGGGCGTGGGCCTGGCCCTCTCCGAGGACTATGAGGACATCAAGAAGCACAGCACCCTGGCGGGCGCGGGCGTGCCTTCCATCAAGATGGTGCCGGACGACATGGAAATCGTCTATGTGCAGACCCCGCGCAAGGACGGCCCCTTCGGCGCTTCCGGCGTGGGCGAGATGCCCCTTACCGCGCCGCATCCGGCCATCATCAACGCCATCTACAACGCCTGCGGCGCGCGCGTGCGGCACCTGCCGGCGCGGCCCGAAAAGGTCTTGGAGGCCATGCCCAAGTAAGGTAGGCTTCCGGTACGTCTGAAGGCAATGGGGAGGGGCCTTTGCGGGCTCCCTCCCCGGACGCCGTGAACCTGTCGGCGCACGCGGCGCCCTCACGACGCCGCAGGCGAAGGAACGTGTTTTTTACATTGGATGCCGTGTGGGGGAGGGGGCGCTTTCAGTATCGGGCGCTGCTTCCCCCACATTTTTCCCCTTTTTCAAGCGAGTGTCCGCCATGATGGATCAGAAGCATTTGCACGAAATGGAAGCCCGCTGCACCCAGGAAAGTCCGCCGCGCTGCCGGGCGGCCTGCCCCTTTGACCTGGACGTGCGCGCCTTCATGACCCACATGGCGGCCGGCCGCGCGGGCGAGGCCCGCAAACTGCTGGAGCGGCACCTGCCCCTGCCGGGCGTGCTGGCCCGGCTCTGCGACCATCCCTGCGAGGAAGTCTGCCTGCGCCGCGACCTGGGCGGCAGTCTGGCCATGCACGGGCTGGAGCTTTCCTGTATGCTCGCGGCCGGGCCGCAGAGCCGCCCGCTGCCCATGCCGCCCAAAAAAAAGCGCCTGGCCGTGGCGGGCGCGGGCCTGGCCGGGCTTACGGCGGCCTGGGATCTTTCGCGCAAGGGCTATCCGGTCACGGTCTGCCATGCGGGCGCGCCTGAGGCCGCTCTGCTGGCCGCCTATCCCGTGCTGGCGGAAGTGGGCCTGGGCAAGGACTTTCTGGCGGAAGACATGGCCGTGCTGCTGCGGCAGAAAGTGCGGTTTGAGGCCGTTGCCCTGGACGCGACCCTTACGGCGCGCCTGGCCGCCGAGTACGACGGCCTGCTGCTGGATGCGGACGCCGCGCCCGATCTGGTCCCGGCCTGGGAAGCCGTGGACGCGGAGACCCTGCTCTGGCGCGACAACATCTGCTGTGCGGGCTGGAAGGAGCGCACGCCCACCGGCCACGCCTACGCCTCGCCCTCGGCCCAGGCCGGGCAGGGCCGCCGGGCGGCCCAGACCCTGGAGCGCCTGGTAAGCGGCGTTTCCCTCACGGCCGCGCGGGAAAAAGCGCAGGGCCCGCTGCATACGGACGTGGCGGGCATCGCGCCCCTCCCGCGGCAAGAGCCCGCAGGCGTCGTCCACACGGCGGAAGAAGCCGCGCGGGAGGCCGCGCGCTGCCTGCAGTGCCAGTGTCTGATCTGCGTCAAAGAGTGCGTCTATCTGCAGAAGTACAAGGGCTATCCGCGCGTCTACGCCCGCCAGGCGCACAACAACGCCTCCATTGTCAAAGGCCTGCACACGGCCAACGCCATGATCAACGGTTGCGCCCTCTGCGGCCAGTGTGAGGAGCTCTGCCCGGAAAATTTCTCCATGGCCGAAATGTGCCTGGCCGCCCGTGAGGACATGGTGGAGCGCGGCTTCATGCCGCCTTCGGCCCACGAATTTGCGCTGGAGGACATGGAAAACGCCTCAGGGCCAGAATGCGCCCTGACCCTGCCGGATACCTCCCTGCCTCAGGGCGCGGCCCCGGCCTGGGCGCTTTTTCCCGGCTGCCAGCTGGCGGCCTCGCGCGGGGAGCAGGTGGCCGCCCTTTATGCGCGCCTGAAGATGGCGCTGGCCTCCGGCCCCACGCCGGGGCTGGGGCTCATGCTCTCCTGCTGCGGCGTCCCGGCCCGCTGGGCAGGGCGGACGAAACTGTACCGGGAACACGCGGCGGGCCTGCGCGCTTCCTGGGAAAGCCTGGGCAGGCCGCGCCTTATGGCGGCCTGTTCCTCCTGTCTTGTGGTGCTGCGCGAGGTGCTGCCCGAAGCGCGGGCCGTATCCGTGTGGGAAGTGCTGGACGGGCTGGACCTGCCCGCTTCCGGGCCGCTGCCGCCGGATCTGCCCGCCGTCCTTTCCGTGCAGGATCCCTGCACGGCCCGGCACGACGCGGCCTGGCTTGCGGCCGTGCGTAGTCTGGCCCGCAAAGCGGGCGTAACCCTGGAGGAGCCGCGCCTTTCCGGCCCGGCCACGGCCTGCTGCGGCTACGGCGGCCTGGTCTGGTGCGCCCAGCCCGACACGGCGGACGCCATGAGCGCCCACCGCGCGGCGGAGCTGCCCCATGCCGGGCTGGCCTCCTGCATCATGTGCCGGGACAGGCTGGCCGCCGGCGGCAAGGAATGCTGGCACCTGCTGGACCTGCTTTTTCCCGATCTGGCTGAACCTTCCGGCGGGCGGAGCGGCCCCGGCCTCTCTGCCCGGCGGGCCAACCGCGCCGCATTGCGGCGGCGTCTGCTGCACGACTATCGGGGCGAGGCGGCGGCCCGGCCGCCGGAGGGCAAGGTGCGGGTGGGGCCGGAACTGCTGGCCCGGCTGGAGGCCCGCCACATTCTGCTTGAGGACGTGGAGGCCGCCGTGGCCGGAGCCGAGGCCAGCGGTCACCGCTTTAAAAATCTGGAAAACGGCCATTGGCTCGGTTCCTGGCGGCCCAGGCAGGTGACCTTCTGGGTGGAATACACGCCCGAAGGGGAGGGCTTTGCGCTGCACGACGCCTGGTGCCACCGCATGGCGGTGCCCGGCTCCGGCGGCCAGGAAGCGGCGGAGGTCATCAACCGGCACCAGTGCTGCACGGACGGCAGCCGGGGAGGACAGTCATGAGCATGGCGGATCTCAATTACGGCCCGGACGGCGGGGAGTGGGTCTGTGGCCGCTGCAACCTGCCCCTGGAGCAGAGCAAGGTTTCCGTCTTCTATCTCAACAGCGCCTTTGACGTGGTGCTGCCGCGTTGCCCTCAGTGCGGGCTGACCATGATTCCCAAGTCCCTGGCCCAGGGCAAAATGCTGGAAGTGGAAGCCCTGCTGGAAGACAAATGAGCGCCCTGTGGGAGCGCGAGGATTTTCGTCGCGTCACGGAGGGGGCCTGGCGGCCCGGCGGGGAGGCGCTCACCCGGCGGGGGCTTGCCCTCTGCCGCACGCGCTGCGGCCTTGCGCCCGGCGCGCTGGTGCTGGACCTGGGCTGCGGCCAAGGCGCGAGCCTGCGGCTTTTGCTGCGCGAAGGCTACCGGGCCTGGGGCCTGGACCGCACGCCCCAGCCCGGGGCTGCGGCCACGGGCCGCCTGTTCCTGGCCGACGCGGCCCGCCCTCCGCTGGCGGCCGCCGTGCTGGACGCCGTGCTCTGCGAATGCGTGCTCTCTCTGCTGCCGGACCCCGCCGCGGCCCTGCGCGCCTGGACGCGCCTGCTGCGCCCCGGCGGCCTGCTGCTCCTGAGCGATCTGACCGTGCGCAACGGTGCGGCGCAGCCGGCCCCCGATGCCGGGCCAGGCTGCGGGCCGGACTTCAGTTCGCGTGTTGGAGAAAACGCCGTGGCGGTCGCCGGTGCGGCGCAGGCCGCCGCAAGCGCGGGGCCGCGTCCTGCCGCTGCTGCCCCCCGCTCCTGCCGCGCGGGGGCCCGACCGGCAGGCGTCTGGCAGGCCATGCTCGCGGCGGCCGGGCTGCGGGTGGAAGTGTATGAGGACCACTGCCGCGCCCTGGCGGAGCTGGCGGCCCGGCTGGCCTGGTACGGCGCGGCCCCGCGATCCTGCGCCTGCGGCGCGTCGGGCCCGGCCGCCGGACCCCTGGGCTACGGCCTGTGGATTGCCCGCAAGGACGCCCCGGCCGAACGGCGGGGCGTGTAAACAGTCTGGATCCGGGCCGCGGCGTGCCACCCCGGTGCAAAGCGCGGCACAATCAGGCCCCGGCAGCCGCGTTCCGTACCCCCAAAAAAAGGAGGGCCCATGAATCCCATGATGCTGGAATTGCTGCCCCTGGTGCGCCAGGGCTACTGTTGCAGCCAGCTGCTCCTGCTGCTCATGCTGGAGGCCCGCGGGCAGCAGAACCCCGATGTGGTGCGCGCGGCCCAGGGCCTCTGCCACGGCATCGGCCAGTCCGACGGCCCCTGCGGCCTGCTCACGGGCGGGGCCTGCGCCCTGGCCCTGGTGGCGGGCAAAGGCGCGGATGCGGAAACCGCCCACCCCATGCTCACGCCCTTGCTCAATGACTACGCCTCCTGGTTTTACGAGCGCACCAATCCTTACGGCGGTCAGCGCTGCGGCCAGATCGCCGCCGGGCTGGGCGCGGCCTCTGGCGCGCCGGGCGAAACGCCCAATCCCGTGGCCTGCGGCGACCTTATGGCCGAATGCTGGGAAAAAATCCTGGAGCTGGTCCAGAGCTACGAACTGGACCTGACCCCCATTCCATGATCCTGCGCCGTACCCAGAGCCTCTGCCCCGTATGCCTGCGACGGCTGGACGCGGCCTATGTGCGCCCCGAAGCCGCCCCGGAAGCGGTGCTGCTGGAAAAGACCTGCCCGGAGCACGGCCTCTTCCGCGTGCCCGTCTGGCGGGACGGCGGGCCGCGCCGACAGGGCGCCGCAGGCAGCGCCCTGCCCGTCTTTGAAACCTGGACCAGGCCCAAGAGCCCCTCCTATCCGCGCGCGCCGCGCACGCCCACGGTCTACGGCTGCCCCTTTGACTGCGGCCTCTGCCCGGAGCACGCCCAGCACACCTGCACGGGCCTGCTGGAAGTGACCCTGCGCTGCAACCTGGCCTGCCCCGTGTGCTATGCCGACGGCGGCACGGCCACGGCCCCGCCGGACCCCGATCTGGCCTGTCTGGCCGCCCAGCTGGACGTGCTGGCTAGGGCCTCCGGCCCCTGCAACGTGCAGCTTTCCGGCGGCGAGCCCACCGTGCGGGAGGATCTGCCCGCCATCGTGGCCCTGGCCCGCGCGCGCGGCTTCGGCCTGGTGCAGCTCAACACCAACGGCCTGCGCCTGGCAGAACCAGGCTATGCCCAGCGCCTGCAGGAGGCGGGCCTGGATTCCGTTTACCTCCAGTGGGACGGCGTGAGCGAAGCAACCTTCCGCACCCTGCGCGGCCGGGACTGCCTGGAGTTCAAGCGCGCGGCCGTGCGGGCCTGCGGCGCGGCGGGCCTGGGCGTGGTGCTGGTGGCCACAGTGGTGCGCGGCGTCAACGATGCCGAGCTGGGCGACCTGCTGCGCCTGGCCCTGGCGCTGGGCCCCACGGTGCGCGGCCTGCACGTGCAGCCCGCGGCCTTTTTCGGCCGCTACCCCTGGTCCCTGGGCGCAGCCCCGCGCTGCACCCTGCCCGAAGTCATGGCTGCCCTGGCCGCCCAGGCCCCGGAGCTGGTCAACGCCGCGCAGTTCCATCCCCCTGGCTGCGAAAACGAGCTCTGCTCCTGCAGCGCCGTATACCGCCGCAGCGCCGACCCCGACGGCCGCCCCGGCCTGCAATGGCTGGGACAGGGCGGTTCCTGCTGCACGCCTGCTGCGGCGGGCGCTTCCTCCGCCGAGTCCGCCCCCGCCGTTTCGCCGAAGGCGCTGCCGTTCGTGCCCCCGTCAGCGGAGGAAGGCGCGCGCAAAGCCAAACAGTTCGTGGCCTTGCACTGGAAAGGGGCAGGAGCCCCGGCCGCCGCCGTTGCGGGCCAACCGGCTGCCGCCGCGCCGCAAATCCCCGCGCCGCACAACCCGGACGCGGGCCGCGCCGCCCTCGCGCAGGATTCCTTCAGCCGCTTCCTGGCCCAGGCTGGGGTGGAGCAGCGTTTCACGCTCTCCAGCATGGCCTTTCAGGACGCCCTCAGCCTGGATGTGGCCCGGGTGCGCGGCTGCTGCATCCACGTTCTGCGCCCCGACGGCCGCATGATCCCCTTCTGCCTGCACAACCTCACGGCGGCCGACGGCACGCGCCTCTACAAGGTGGGGCCGTGAGCAACGGGCCCGCGCCGTCCCTGACCCCAGGCGGCCTCCCGGCTACGGCCTGTCCTCTGGACGCCTGGCTGGCCGCGGCTTGCGGCGCCCGCAGCCTGGCCGAGCTGCCCCGGGCCCTGCGCGCGGCCCAGGATAGCGCCCTGCGCCGTCAGCTGGCCCAGGCCCGGCGTTCGGCTTTTTACGGCCCACGCCTGGCGGGTCTGGATCCGGACGCGCTGACCGCGGACGATCTGCCCCGCCTGCCCTTCACCACCCCGGCGGATCTGCGGCGCTGGGAGGATTTTCTCTGTGTCTCGCTGGGCGCGGTGCAGCGCATGGTCACCCTGCGCACTTCAGGCACCACGGGCGCGCCCAAACGCCTGGCCTTCACCAGGGGCGATCTTGACCGCACGCGGGAATTTTTCGCCGTGGGCATGCGCCAGCTGATCCGGTCCGGGGAACGCCTGGCCGTGCTGCTGCCCGGCGCGGACCGCCCCGACGGCGTGGCCGACGTCATGCGGCAGGCCCTGGCCCCGGCTGTGGACGTGCGCACCCCGCCGGCAGACCTCCTGGCCGGGGCCTCCGGCCCCTGGGCGGCCGCCGAAGGCCTGGCCCGCTGGCTCGGCGCGCAACGCGCCCACGCCCTCATCGCCATGCCCGGCCAGCTTGCCGCCCTGCTGCACAGATTTTCGCAAGGCGGGCCGCCCGGCCTGCGCGGCGTGCTCTCCAGCGCCGAACCCCTGGACCCCGTGCTGCGCCATTTGCTGCGCACGGTCTGGCAGTGCGAGGTGCTGGACCACTACGGCCTTACGGAAACGGCTTACGGCGGCGCAGTGGAATGCCCGGCCCACAACGGCTGCCACCTCCGCTCCCTGGACCTTCTCGTGGAAATTGTGGACCCCTGCGGCACGGACGTCCTGCCCCTGGGCGAAGAAGGCGAAATCGTCCTCACCACCCTCCAGCGCGAGGCCATGCCCCTTATCCGCTACCGCACGGGCGACCTGGCCTGCCTGCTGCCCGGGCCCTGCGCCTGCGGCAGCCCCCTGCCTCGCCTGGGCCATGTGCGCGGCCGCCTGGAGCGCCGCCAGGGCCGCGTCTGCGTGGTGCGCCCCCAGAAAGGCGCTGGAGGGGAGTAGGGGGTGTCTGCGTAAACTTTTCCCTCCTCAGGCAAGGCGCCGGGCGTACCCTGGGTCGCCATGCCCGCAGGGCAGACCAGCCTGCGGCCTGCACAGCCGCGCGGCGCAGGGGCTGTGGACAAAACGGGCGGCCGGCGGCTACAAAAAACACCGTACCCAGACCCTTTCACCCAGGCAGGTTCCATGAAGATCGTCATCGCGCCCGATTCCTACAAAGAAAGCCTCTCGGCCCAGCAGGCGGCGGAGGCTGTTGCCGAAGGCTTCCGTCAGGTTCTGCCTCTGGCCCGCTATGTGCTGCTGCCCATGGCCGACGGCGGCGAAGGCACGGTGGACGCCCTCATCGCCGCCACCGGGGGCCGCAAAATTCCCGTGGCCGTAACCGGACCCTTGGGAGAAGAAGTAGAGGCCTTTTTCGGCCTCAGCGGCGACGGCCAGACGGCCGTAGTGGAAATGGCCGCCGCCAGCGGTCTGGCCCTGGTGCCGCCCGCGCAGCGCAACCCCTTGCGCACCACTACCTACGGCACAGGGCAACTCATCGCCGCGGCCCTGGAAAGCGGCGCACGCCGTCTTATCCTGGGCATCGGCGGCAGCGCCACCACCGACGGCGGCGCGGGCATGCTCCAGGCCCTGGGCGTGCGCCTGCTGGACGCCGCAGGCAAAGACATAGCAGGCACGGGCGCGGGCCTGGCTCTTCTGGACCGACTGGACGCGAGCGGCCTGGACCCCCGTCTGGCCCGGGCGACTCTGGACGTGGCCTGCGATGTGGACAACCCCCTCTGCGGCCCACGCGGGGCCGCCGCCGTATTCGGCCCTCAGAAAGGCGCGGACCAGGAGATGGTGGCCCGGCTGGACGCCAACCTGGAGCGCTTTGCCCGCATCCTGCGCCGCGACCTGGGCGCGGACGTGGCCCAGCTGCCCGGCGCGGGCGCGGCCGGGGGCATGGGCGCGGCCATGCTGGGCGTGCTGCGCGCCCGCTTGCGCCCCGGCGTGGATATCGTCATGGAAGCCGTGAACCTGGAAGAAGCCGTGCGCGACGCGGATCTGGTCGTCACCGGCGAAGGCCGCATGGACGGCCAGACCGCGTTTGGCAAAACCCCCGTGGGCGTGGCCAGGGTGGCCAAACGCCACGGCTGCCCCGTCATCGGCATTGCCGGCTGCCTTCTGCCCGATGTGACCGCCGTGTACAGCCGCGGCATCGACGCCGTGTTCAGCGTCCTCTGCCGCCCCTGCGGCCTGGAGGACGCCCTGCGCGAAGGCGCGGCCAACCTGCGCTTCGCCGCGCGCAACATCGCCGCGCTCTTTGCCCTGCGGGGGTAAGGAGATGGTCTTTGGCGCAAGGACGCGAGGGCGAACCTTTGGGGGCGCAAAGGCCGGCGCTTGCGGGATTCTGGCAGGTTGCGGCTGTCGGGTTTGCGAGGGTTGCGCGCAGCCGGCAAGGGCCGCGCACAGTGGAGGCGGGGCGGTATGAAAGAAACTGAACTGGCGGCGCGGGGCCTCATCCTGGCCGCGGGCGAGGCCAGCCGCATGGGGCGGGTCAAGGCGCTTTTGCCCTTGCCGCTGGCTGGAGAGGCGGGGCGAGAAGGCGGCGCAGCGAGTCCCCTGGCCCTGCTGGCCGCAACCTTCCGCCAGGCGGGCGTTGCGGATGTCACCGTGGTCACGGGCCGACACGCGGCTAGCGTGGAGCCCGCCGCCCGAACCCTGGGCCTGGCCGTGGCGCGCAACCCCGCGCCGGAACAAGGCATGTTCTCTTCCGTACAGACGGGCCTGCGGGCCTTGCTGGCCGCAGGGGGCGCGGGCCCTGTCCTGGTCATCCCTGTGGACGTGCCCCTGGTGCGGCCCCTGACCCTGCGGGCCCTGCTGACCGCCGCCGCCCAGAGCCCGGAGGCCGTGCACCTGCCCACTTTTGCCGGGAAGGAGGGGCATCCGCCTTGCATTCCCGCCGCCGCGCTGCCCGCGCTGGCGGCCTATGCGGGGCCGGACGGCCTGCGCGGCGCGTTGGCCGCCCTGCCGTGCCGCCGCGTGCCCGTGCCCGACGCCGCCATGCTGGAAGATATGGACACCCCCCAGGACTACGCCCGCCTGCGGGCGCTGGCCCCCCTGCGCGCGGCCCTGAGCCCGGAGGAAACCTGGGAGCTGCTGCGGCTGCGCGCCGTGCCGGAAAAAGGCCTGCGCCACGCCCGCGCTGTGGGGCAGGTGGCCTGCGCCCTGGCCGAGGCTTTGCTGGCCGCCCGCAGGGCTGCGCCCACTGCGGGCGCAGCCCTGCGCCCGGACCTGGCCCTGGCCGGCGGCCTGGCGCACGACATAGCCAAAGGCCAGGCCCGTCACGAAGCCGCCGGGGCCGCTTTGCTGGAATCCCTGGACCTGCCGGACCTGGCTGCCCTGGTGCGGGACCACCGCGACCTGAGCCTGCCCGACGCCCAGCCCGTAACGGAGCGGGAACTGGTCTATCTGGCGGACAAATATTGCTGGGGCGGGCAATTTGTGCCCGTAGCGCAACGTTTTGGTCAGAAGCTGGAGGCCTTTGCCGGGGATGCTGCGGCCTGCGCGGCCATCCGGGGCCGGCTGGGCCGCGCCCAGGCCCTGGAAGCCAGACTGGCCCGTGAGCTGGGCCGCGCCCCGGCGGCCATTGCGCAGGAGACGCTGGCGAGGTTGGGGAAGGCCATGCCCGGCTGCGGCGGAGCGGCAGGGCCCGCAACGGAGGGCAGCGGCCGCGCGGAGGCCTCTGCACAGGCTTTCGGCGCGGCGCGGGACAAAACAGCCGGGGAGAACCGGGCATGAGCGCCTCCGGCGCGGGCGGCGTCTGGCTGGCGCGCCACGGCGCCCTGCCCCCCAATCCGGAACGGCGCATGGTGGGCGCGCGCGACATTCCCCTGAGCCCCTTGGGCCGGGCGCAGGCTGCGGCCCTGGGGCGCGAATTGCCGCCCGCCCTGGCGCGATCCCTGCGGGCCGTAATTTGCTCGGATTTGCGGCGTTGCCGCGAAAGCGCGGCTTTGCTCATGGCGGCCGCCGTCTGGCCCGCCGGGCCGCCGCCCTTGCATCCGGAACCGGATTTGCGGGAAATCTGCCTGGGCGCCTGGGAAGGCCTTACCCAGGCCGAAATTGCCGCCCGCTTCCCCGGCGCGTGGGAAGCCCGCGGGGCCCGGATGGCCGGTTACGCGCCCCCCGACGGGGAGAGCTTCGCCCAGGTGCAGGCCCGCGCCCTCAGGGCCCTGCGCCGCTGGCGCAAGCGCTGCCCTGAAGGGCCGTTGCTGCTGGTCAGCCACGCCGGGGTCATCCGCTGCCTGCTCGCCCACTATCTGGCCCTGCCCCTGGGCGAACTTATGCGCATTCCGCAGCACTATGCCTGCCGCGTCTTTCTGCCGGAGTGGTAAGGCCGTCTTGCGGGCGACCGCGCGGTCGCCCGGCGTTATGTAAAGGCCTATTGCGTGATGAAGGCGTGCATGGTCACCAGGGTGTCCATGACTGCGGCGTCGAAATGGTTCAGGACGCGCTGGGGGTCGGCCCCGGCCTTGATGGCCATTTCCAGATCCAGGGCCGCCGCCGCCAGGGCCTTGGCCCCCAGGTTGGCCGCCGCGCCCTTGGTGCTGTGCACCAGCATGCGGGCTTCCTCGGTCTGGCCGTTCTTCAGGGCCGCCGCCACCTTGGCCGGGGTGTCTTTTTCGTTTTCAATAAATTTGCCCAACAGGCGCGTGTACAGCTCGCGCTTGTTAAGCACGCGGGCCACACCGTCCTTCCAATCCAGCACTTCCTCGCTCATGATTCCCTTCCTGTCTCCATAAGGCGCAACGACAGACGCCGTCGCGCCGATACTGCCAGCAAGACCGGCGGCTGACAAGCCGCGGTTGCGGCATTCCTCGCCCTGGCCGCCTTCCCTGAAAAAAATGAAATAATTTACGTTATGCCGTTAAAAGTGACGGTATAATATCTTTGTCGATTTTAAGCGTAAAATTGATAGTCAGCCCTAATGATTGCAGTTACAAATCCGATAAAAAACCAAGCAATTGTTCGCAACGGGCCGAGGCTTCGGCAACGCGACAAGGCCCCCCCCACATGCGAACCTCGCCCTTCGGCATGCCGAAGCGGCTTCGGACCCTTTGTGGCCCCTTTGCGGGCGCATGTCAAAGGGACAAAGCGGTTTTGGGGAACAGAACTTTTTGGGGTATAACAGCGTAGTAACCGGGGGAGGAAAGATGCGGTTAACAACAAAACTGGTGCTGTCTTTTGCTGGGATTATCGCTCTGCTGCTGCTCATGTCCGGCGTTTCCTTCAAAAGCGTTTCCGGCATGAACGCCAGCGTGACTTCAGTGGATACGGACATCATGCCTTCTGTAGTGGCAGTGCAGGGCATGCAGGTGAACTTCTGGTCCATCCGGTCAAACCTTTCCGCCATGCTGCTGGCGCGGGACGTGAGCCGGGTGGGCGAATACGAGAAGCGCATGACGGACATCCTGGCCCAGATCAAAAAGGGGGGTGAATCCTTCCTGGATACCCTGGACGCCTTCCCCCCGCAGGAAGCGGCCAATGCCAAAGCCCTGCTGGACAAAATCAACGCCACGTCCGACAAAATGGGCGTTGCGCGCAAAAAGCTGACCGACGTGGCCAGAAGCGGAGATTTTGACGGCGCTTACAGAATGTTTGCCGACCAGTACCGCCCCCTCTTCAATGAAATGATCCCGGTGTATGCTGAAATAGTGGCCCAGACCACGGGCAGCACCAAAAAACTGGTGGAAAGGGCCGTCAGCGCGGGCAACAGCGCCAAGATCACGGCCGTGGTTCTGTCTCTGGCGGCCATCGCCATCAGCATTGTGATCACCTGGCTGTTGACCAGAAGCGTGGGCGCGCAGCTGGGCAAAGACCCCGGCGAGCTCCAGCAGATCGCCCAGCGCGTGGTGCAGGGCGACTATAACGTGGACGACGGCAGCGCCAAACGCGGCGTGTACGCCGCCATTGTAGAGATGGTCCACGCCCTGAAGGAGCATATTGAGCAGGCCCGGCTGGAATCGGAAAAGGCCCGGGAGCAGTCCGAAAAAGCCACGGAGGCCATGCGCCGGGCCGAGGCCGCCGGGGCCGATGCCCAGGCCAAGACCGAAGCCATGCTCCACGCCGCCACGCAGCTGGAACAGGTGGCCCAGGTGGTGAGCTCCGCCTCCACCCAGCTTTCCGCCCAGATTGAGCAATCCGACCGCAGTGCGCACGAAACTTCCCAGCGTCTGGGCGAAGCCGCCACGGCCATGAACGAAATGAACGCCACCGTGCAGGAAGTGGCCAAAAATGCGGGCGCGGCCTCCAGCGCCTCGGCCGAAACCAAGGCCAAGGCCGAAGCGGGCGCGTCCATTGTCCAGAATTCGCTGGAAAGCATCAATGCCGTGCACCAGGTTTCCCTGGAGCTCAAGGACGACATGACGGAACTCAACGAGCACGCCCAGGCCATCAACCGCATCATGGGCGTCATCTCGGACATTGCGGACCAGACCAACCTGCTGGCCCTGAACGCCGCCATTGAGGCCGCCCGCGCAGGCGAGGCCGGACGCGGCTTTGCCGTGGTGGCCGACGAAGTGCGCAAGCTGGCCGAAAAAACCATGGCCTCCACCAACGACGTGGGCAGCGCCATCAAATCCATCCAGGAAAGCACGGCCAAGAGCCTGGACAGCATGGACAAAGCCGTGGAGCAGGTTAACCGCGCTACGGACTACGCCAACCAGTCCGGCACGGCCCTGCAGGAAATTGTCACCACTGTGGAATCCACGGCGGATCAGGTCAACGCCATCGCCACGGCCAGTGAGGAACAGTCCGCCGCCAGCGAGGAAATCAACCACACCATCACCCAGGTCAACGACATGTCCCAGCAGACCGCCGAAGCCATGAGCGAAGCCGCCAAGGCCGTGAGCGATCTGGCCGCCCAGGCCCAGCGCCTGACGGAGCTCATTGCCGGCATGCGCCAGGGCTAGGCATTTCAACTTTGAAATGCCCTGGCGGCTGCGTGGGCAGACGCCCGCTGTGGAGGCGTAAACGCAAGTTATTTGCGCTGTTAAGCGCCGAAACGAGCGTGCCGTAAACTTTTGAATGCATATTCTCAAAGGTAATCTGCTCTAGGGCCGGTGGGTTGCGGTTCAGAACCATGTTGCCATTGTGAAGTAAAACTTATAACAACTTGAGGGCGCGGGGCGGCCTTGCCCCGCGCCTGTACAGAATCCGGCGCTTCGGCGTCGTTGCCGGCTTCATGCCGGGCCATGCACCGCCCTTCGCGGGCGGGGTGCCGCAGTCCCGCGGGCATGGCTTTCCCCCTGGGCTTTTGCTCTGCCCGGCCCTGGCCGCACCTCGGCCTGATCGCCGCCCCCCCTGGCCGCACGCCGCGGCCGTTTTGCGGCGCAAACGACGCCAGGCGGACAAAATGTCCTGATATCCCAGTGCGGAACGCGCGGCTGCCGCCGCTCCCCCCAACCCCCCGCACGCCAAGGACTGCCTCCATGTTGCGAAACTTCACCATCTCCTGTCGCATCGCCTGCCTTGTGGGCATGACCTTCCTCTTCCTTCTCGGTATGGCCGGGCTTTCCTACCAGATGACCCAGGCCGTCATCGGGGAAGGCACGAGCCTGGGGCGCGAGCAGCTGCTGCACGCGCAGCGCGCCCGCATCAAGGATGTGACCCACTCCGCGGCCCTGGGGCTGGCCTCCCTGACGCAGGGCCTGCCGGAAGCGGCCCAGCTGCGCGTCATCGCCGACTTTGTGGAAAAATCCCGCTTTGAAGACGACGGCTCCGGCTACTTCTACGTCTACAAGGGCACGATCAACGCGGCCCATCCCACCCAGAAGCAGCTTATCGGCACGGACCTCGGCAACACCAAGGACAAGCGCGGCGTCTACTACGTGCGCGAACTGGACAAGGCCGCCGCCAAGGGCGGGGATTATGTGGACTTTGTCTTCCCCAAGCCCGGCGCGGGCGACGTCTTCAAGCTGGGCTACGCTGAAACCATCCCTGGCACGCCCTACTGGATCGGCACCGGCGTGTACATCGACAATGTGGATAAGGAGGCCGCCCGGTTGCGTACGGCCATGAGCACCCTGTTCAACGGCACAGTGCGCACCTACGGGCTGGGTTTCCTGGCCGTGCTGCTGGTGGTGGTCATCCCCTTCTCCCTGGCCCTGCTGCGCTCCATTACCCGGCCCCTGGCCCAGGTGACGGGCCATGCCCGCGCCGTGGCCGGCGGCAACCTGGAAGTGGACATCCAGCCCACGGGCCGGGACGAGGTTTCCGTGCTGGAGGCGGGCCTGCGCGACATGGTGGGCAAGCTCAAAAATCTGATCGCCGAAGCGCAGCAAAAAAGCGCGGAGGCCGCCGCCGCGGTCCAGGCGGCCCATACGGCGCAGGCCGCGGCCGAACAGGCAGGCGAGGCGGCCCGCTCCCGCAGCGCTGCCCTGCTGGAGGCCGCCAACCATCTGGAAGAGGTGGCCCATGTGGTGAGCACCGCCTCCACCCAGCTTTCGGCCCAGATTGAGCAGGCCGACCGCGGCGCGGTGGAATCGGCCCAGCGCCTGGCCGAGGCCGCTACGGCCATGAATGAAATGAACGCCACCGTGCAGGAAGTGGCCCGCAACGCGGCGGAGGCTTCCGCAGCCTCGGCGGAAACGCGGGAGCAAGCCCGCTCCGGCGCGGACATTGTGGAAAAATCCGTGCTCAGCATCGGGCAGGTGCACGCGGTTTCCCTCAAACTTAAGAACGACATGAGCCAGCTCAACGCCCACGCCCAGTCCATCAGCCAGATCATGGGCGTTATTTCGGACATTGCGGACCAGACCAACCTGCTGGCCCTGAACGCCGCCATTGAGGCCGCCCGCGCGGGCGACGCCGGGCGCGGCTTTGCCGTGGTGGCCGACGAGGTGCGCAAGCTGGCCGAAAAGACCATGGCCTCCACCAACGATGTGGGCAAGGCCATTGCGGCCATTCAGGAAAGCACGGCTAAAAGCGTGGCAGCCATGGAAGAGGCCGTAAACAACGTGGACCAGGCTACGGATCTGGCCAACCAGTCCGGTCAGGCCCTGGACGGCATTGTGGAGAAGGTGGAAAGCACCGTGGATCAGGTCAACGCCATTGCCGCCGCCAGCGAGCAGCAGTCCGCCGCCAGCGAGGAGATCAACCGCTCCATCGAAACCGTCAACGACATGTCCCGCCAGACCGCCGAAGCCATGGACCAGGCCGCTAAAGCCGTCACGGAGCTGGCCGGCCAGGCCCATCGGCTGGCCGACCTGATCCATAAAATGAAGCAGTAGGCGGCAACGGCGGCCCCGCGCCGCGCCGAAGGCCCCGGCCGAACCCGCGCCGTCGCCGCAGTTCCCCGCAAAAAACGCCGCCCTGATGCCCCCGGAGGGATCAGGGCGGCGTTACGCATTGTTGGCGGCGCTCTGCCGCTGCCCGTTTTTAGCGCAGATCGCCTTTGAGAACAGGCATGCTTAGAGCAGATTACCGTTGAGAATATGCATTCTCAACGGTTACGGCACGCTCGTTCCGGCGTTTGCCAGCGCAAATCCTTGCGCCTGCGCGGCGGGCACCTGCCCACGCAGCCGCCAGGGCAGCGCAAAATTGGAATGCCCTAGGCGGACTGCAGTTCCGACGCGGGGGCGGCCTGGGCGGCGCGCGGCCGCCGGGGCTGTGCGGGACAGACGCTCAGCAGGCCGTTTTCCTTCAGGCGGCGCATGATCGCGGCGCAACGGAAAATGTCTCTGCCCACCAGGTCAGCCTCTTCCAGCAGGCTCAGGCGGCCGTCGGCATAGGCCAGCAGATCCATCATAAGGTTGACCTCCTCGGTACAGGAGGAAGCCGTGCTCAGCGTGGGGTAGAGGCCCCGGCGGCCCAGCTGCGGCTCGCAGAGCACCTGGTTTTTGTAGACCAGGTTTTCCTCCAGGGCTTCCAGAATTTTCTGCATCATGGCCAGGCTTTCCTGCAGGCCTTTTTCCGTCACCAGGTTCAGATCGTCCAGGGAGGTGTGGTACTCCGGGTAGGCGTGGTACTTGCTGCGCATAACGCTGCACATGGGCAGGTCTATGCCTGGGGCGCAGTACTGGCGCTCGTCGCTGCAGCGATCCAGGAAGGAATAACGGTTGAAGCCCGGCGCAAAGTGGTGGAGCACATGCAGGGCCGCCTTGTCCGCCAGGGTGTCGCCCTTGCGGCTGGGCACAAAGGACCAAGCCCGTTCGTCGCCCATGCAGTTGAGGTTGAAGGCCGCCGCCACGTTGCGCCGCAGGACCTGGTGGTGGCCGCTCAGGTAGGCGATGGCCCCGATGGTCTCAGGCGCGAAGACGAAGCGGTAGGTGTAGCGGCGGGGCCGCGAGGCCAGCCACTGGGCCAGAGCCGTGGCCACCACAGGGCCGGAAAGCTCGTTATTGGCCATGGAGGGGTGGCAGACGTAGGTGGAGAGCAGCACCTCCCGCCGGCTGCGGCCGGGGAGGATCAGATCCGCATAGGTGAGCGAGCCGGGGGCCAGGCGCGCGTCAATGACGGCGTGGTATTTGCCGGGGCGCAGGCGCTGCCGCTGGCTGTGCCGCAGACAGAAGCCCCAGCGCCGCACATAGTAGGACGTGACGTAGGGGATGGCATCGGGCTGCTCCGGCAGGGAGTGGAGGTGCTCCTGCAGCTCTTCCAGGTCCAGCACTGCGTCCACCGGTTCGGAATAACCCACCACGTGCAGGTTGCTGTCCGCAAAATCGGCCACCACTTCGCCGTCGGGGCCGGTGAGCCGCGCGCCTCTGATGTTCCATTCCTCGGGCACGGTCCAGTCAAAGACCTTGGCGCCCGAAGGAATTTCGTGGATGCGGAGCTGGGGGAGCTCCTCCTGAATGATGCGCAGCGTCTCCCGGACGCCGTTGCCGGTGATGCTCCGGCAGATGGGAAAAAGCCGGGTGAGAAAAGCGTGCAGGCTTGTGCGCATGGGGCACCGTCCTTTCAAGTGTCTTCGGCCGAAAATGGGCCCGCGCCGGGGATCCGCCGCCACGGAAGCAGAAAGCGCGCCGCTTGTCCAGTGCCTTGAATATCCTTGCCGTTGGCGGCTTGGCGGGCGGCGGAAAAAAACGCCGCCCCGCCGGACGTCCGGGCAGGGGCGGCAAGGCGGGCGGGCAAAAATTTCCGCCCCGCGGCTAAACCCCGGCGTGGCCGTGCCGATAAGACTGCAAGAGGCGGTAGCACGCAAGGACGCGTCGGCATTTCGCGCCGCCCGGCACATGCAGCATTCAGGGAGGAATGTATGTATATCAATAATAACCAGATGGCCACCAACGTGGCCAATACGCTGACAAGCCACTACAGCAACCTGCAAACCTCAACCCAGCGTCTGTCTTCAGGCCTGCGCATCAACTCCGCGGCGGACGACGCCGCGGGCCTCGCCATCCGCGAGCTCATGCGCACGGATATTGCCGCCCTGCAGCAGGGCGTGCGCAACGCCAACGACGCCATCTCCCTCATCCAGACCGCCGACGGCGCTTTGGGCGTCATCGACGAAAAGCTGACCCGAATGAAGGAACTGGCGGAGCAGGCGGCCACCGGCACCTACGACTCCACCCAGCGGCTGATGATCGATTCGGAGTACCAGGCCATGGCTTCGGAAATCACCCGTATTGCCAACGCCACGGACTTCAACGGCATCCACCTGCTCAACGGCGATCTTTCCGGCGACGACCACGACGGTTCAGGCGTGGTCTCCAAGGGTAAGATGAAGGTTCACTTCGGGACCATGAACGACTCGGCCGAGGACTACTACTACATTCAGATCGGCACGAGCACGGCCTCGGCTCTGGGTGTGGGCAACAGCGCGGGCACCAGCTCCCTGGCGTACACGGTTTCCACCCAGCAGGCCGCGCAGAGCGCCCTGGTGGGCATTAACAACGCCGTGGTCTCCAAGGACGCCATCCGGGCGCACCTGGGCGCTTTGCAGAACCGGCTGGAAAACACCATCAGCAACCTGACCACGCAGGCGGAAAACCTGCAGGCGGCGGAATCGCGCATTTCCGATGTGGACGTGGCTACGGAAATGACGAACTTCGTGCGCAATCAGATCCTCACCCAGTCCGCTGTGGCCATGCTTTCGCAGGCTAACAGCATGCCGCAGATGGCGCTTTCGCTCATCAGTTAAGCGCGGCGCGCGCGGCGGCGGGCGCAAGCCCGCCCAAGGCCTCGCCGCCGGGAAAGGCGCGCGGCAAACAGATTCCCGGCCCGTTTTGCGGGCCGGGAATCTGTTTTTTGTCAAGGCGGTTCTGTCATAAAAGCCGGCGGGCGGCTGCGGGAGCAGACGCCCGCCGTGCAGGCGTGAGCGCAATTTATTCGCGCTGCTAAGCGCCGGAACGAGCGTGCCGCAATCTTTGCGAAGGCATATGCTCAAAGGCGTTCTGCTCCAGGGGGCTGCAAAGAACCCCCGGCGGCCTGGCGGCAGGCTGCCGGGGGCGCTCAGGCCCTGGTAATTTCAATAGTTTTGCGTTCGGCCGCAGCCGGCGCTTTGCGCGGAATGCTCACGCTCAGCACGCCGTTTTTGTGCGTGGCGGCAATGCCCGCCACATCCGCATCGTCGGGCAGGGCCAGTACCCGCTGGAAGGAACCGTAAACCCGTTCCATCACATGCTGGTTCTTTTTCTCTTCCTCGCTGTCCCGCTTTTTTTCACCGGAAACGACCAGCGCGTTGTCGCGCACCTCCACAGTAACGTTTTCCGGCTCCACGCCGGGCAGTTCCATGCGCAGCGTGTAGGCCTTGTCGTCACTGGTCAGATCCATATCGGGCAAGAGGGCGGTTTCCGCCTTCTGGTGCCGCCAGAAGGGCAGCATGTCGTTCATGGCGTCCCACGGGGCCGCCATGCCGTTGAACATGGCCTGAAAAATTCTGTCCATATCGTCCCTGAAAGGCGCTGCCGGGGCTGCGGGCTCACGCGGCGCGAACCAACGACGGGGAAGATGCATTGTGTTAGCCATCATGACCAACCTCCTGTGTAAATCTTGCTATCCAATAGATAAAACATGCTTTATCTTCGTCAAGTGGTTGTGGAAAAGTTTTGTGTGCGGCCGCCGGCTTCTTGACGCTGCCCTTGCGCGGTGCGGGCCCAGGCGGGGGGGGGAAGCCGCAGGGCCTTGGCGCGCATTGCCGGGCGCGGGGCGGGCAAGGCCGCCGAGCGGGATGCCGCAGGGAAAGGGGAGGAATCTGGCACGGATTCTGCTAAGTCCAACATGCAGGTTTGGGGGCAAAACTTGCCGTTCCGGGGCCACGAACGGAGCGTCCATCGCCCTTAATGGGGGAGCGCGCCTGGCGCGGCCGGCAGCGGAACCGGCGCGGCGCGGGCAGTGCGACCCGGCTCCCGGAGGGAGGGGCCCGCCGCAGGCGGGCCACAACGGCGGCAGTCCGCACGGAAGCGGACGCGCGCAGTGCGCCGCCGGGCTGACAGCACATTCAAGGAGGAATGTTATGTATATTAATAACAACCAGATGGCCACCAACGTGGCCAATACGCTGACGGACCACTACAGTAATCTGCAAACCTCAACCCAGCGTCTGTCCACAGGCCTGCGCATCAACTCTGCGGCGGACGACGCCGCGGGCCTTGCCATCCGCGAGCTCATGCGGACGGACATCTCCGCCTTGCAGCAGGGCGTGCGCAACGCCAACGACGCCATTTCCCTCATCCAGACCGCCGACGGTGCCTTGGGCGTCATCGACGAAAAGCTGACCCGGATGAAGGAGCTGGCGGAGCAGGCGGCCACCGGCACGTACGACTCCACCCAGCGGCTCATGATCGATTCGGAGTACCAGGCCATGGCTTCGGAAATCACCCGTATTGCCAACGCCACGGACTTCAATGGGATTCATCTGCTCAACGGCAACCTGTCCGGCGAGGACCACGACGGCTCAGGCCTCTCCTCTACAGGCAAGATGAAGATCCACTTCGGGACCATGAACGACTCGGCCGAGGACTACTACTACATCCAGATTGGCACGAGCACGGCCTCGGCCCTGGGTGTGGGCAACAGCGCGGGCACCGATTCCCTGGCGTACACGGTTTCCACCCAGCAGGCCGCGCAGAGCGCCCTGGTGGGCATTAACAACGCCGTGGTCTCCAAGGATAATATCCGCGCGCACCTGGGCGCTTTGCAGAACCGGCTGGAAAACACCATCAGCAACCTGACTACGCAGGCGGAAAACCTGCAGGCGGCGGAATCGCGCATTTCCGATGTGGACGTGGCTACGGAAATGACGAACTTCGTGCGTAATCAGATCCTCACCCAGTCCGCGGTGGCCATGCTTTCGCAGGCCAACAGCATGCCGCAGATGGCCATGCAGCTCATCAGCGGCTAAACGGCCGTGTCCTTCGGGACATGACGGCTCCTGGCGGGCTGAGGACGCACGCCGCACGCGACCTCACATATCCCCGAAGGCTTCCGCCCTTCGGGGATATGCCGTCAGGCCAGGGCCGTGAGGTCGTAGGCCGTATTCTCCACAATATCGCATTCCGGCATGGCGCCCGGCGCAACGCCGGGGCCGCTCACATAGGTGATGCCGTCCACCTCCGGCGCCTGAAACCAGACCCGGCCCTGGTGCAGGCCCGGCCACTCCGGGTGGGGGGCGTCCACCAGCACGGGCAGGCGCGCGCCCACCTGGGCGGCCAGCAGCTCCTCGCTGATGTCGGCCTGAATTTCCATAAGCGCCGCGCGGCGTTCCTCGCGCAGGGCCGTGGGAACCTGGTCCGGCAGGGCCGCGGCCGGGGTGCCTTCTTCCGCCTGATAGGCAAAGACCCCCACATGCTGCAGGCGGTTTTTTTCCACAAATCGGCACAAGGCTGCAAACTGCGCCGGGGTCTCGCCGGGGTAGCCCACAATGAAGGTCGTGCGCAGCGCGGCCTGGGGCAGCTCTTCCCGCACCAGGTCCAGCACGCGCTGCGGATCCTGGGCAAAGGGGCGGCCCATGCGCGCCAGCACCTCAGGGTGGGCGTGCTGCAGGGGAATATCCAGATAGGGCAGCAGGGGCGCGCCCCACTCCCGCAGCAGGCGCAGCAGGTCGCGCGTTACCCCCGTGGGGTAAAGGTAGAGCAGGCGCAGCCAGGCCAGGCCCTCCAGACCGGCCAGGCGCTCCAGCAGCCGGGGCAGGCCCTCCTTGAGGCCCAGGTCCAGCCCCCAGGAGGTCAGATCCTGCGCCACCAGGTCGAGCTCCCGCACGCCTTGGGCCAGCAGGGCGCGGGCCTCGGCTTCAATGCGCTCCGCCGGCAGCGATTTGAGCCCGCCGCGGATGGACGGGATGGTGCAGAAGGCGCAACGGTGGCGACAGCCCTCCCCGATTTTGAGCCAGGCGTAGGAGGGCCCGGTGGAGAGCAGCCGCCCTGCGTGGGGCGGATTCGCCGGAGGCGGCGGCAGGCGCAGGGCCTGGGCCAGCAGGGCGGGCCAGCGGGGCAGATCCGCCGTGGGCAGCCAGAGGTCCACTTCCGGAAGCTCTCTGGCCAGCTCCGCCGCGCCGTAGCGGCCCACCAGACAGCCGCCCACTGCCAGCAAGGGTTTGTTTTTGCAGCGTTTCAGGTGCTGGGCGGCGTCCAGCACGGCGCGTACGGATTCGCGCACGGCCGGGGCAATGAAGCCGCAGGTGTTGATGAAGACAAGACGCGCGCGGCCCAGGTGCGCGGCCTGGGCGATGGGCACGCCCAGCGACCCCAGCAGGCGTTCGCTGTCCACCCTGTTTTTGGGGCATCCCAAGCTCAGGGACCAGACCTGCAACGGACGAGAAGGACGAAAATGTGTGGTCATGGGGGCACTGTACAGAGCGCGCGCGCCCTTGTCACCCCGTGGCGCGAAGGCGGTTTGCCAAGGGAAGCGCTTGGTGTTAGGGTACTTTGATTCCCATGCTGACGTTGCCGGGGAATTGTTGCGCGCCGTCGGCCCGGCGGGGCGGGCGCAGGGTTTCTTTTTGCCGTCGGCGTTTTTTCGTTTCTGCACTTTCCGGCGCGGTCTTGCAAAAAGGTGAACCCGCAGCATGAAACACACGGCTGACGAACCCATCCCTTGCGGCAGCGCAGGGCCGAACATGCCCTGCCTTTCCGTCCAGAACATGACGTCGCACTGCTACGCCGGCGTGTTGCGCAGCGTGTACGATGAAATTTTTGTTCTGGACTTCGCCCGCGACCAGTGCCGGGAGCTCTACCGCAGCAGCGACGTCTTTGTTACGCCGACTATTGACCGGGGGCTTGCCGCCCTGCTGAAGGATGTGGGAGCCAACTACGTCCACCCCGAAGACCGCGCCGCCTTTGACGCCCTGCTCAATCCCGCAGCCCTGGCCGACATGGACGAAAAACGCGGCTTTGTCAGCGCCGACGTGCGCAAGAAGTGCGCTGCCGGCGGATACCGCTGGGCCAGGGTTATGGTTTTTCGCCTCCAGCCGCCCCACGAGGCGCAGCCTTTGTACCTGATGGGGGTGGAGGATGTGGAGGAGCGCAAGCGGGCCGTCGTGCTGCAGCGCGAGAACGAGATGCTGCAGCGGCAGAAGCTGGACAGCCTGCGCTACAAGGCTGTGGTGGACCACACCCGCACCCTGGTTTTTGAGTGGCGCGGCGCGGAGCTCAACTACCTGAGCCACCGCATCCCGGAGCTGCTGGCGGGCAACTACGACGGCCGCATCCCCTTTGACGTCTGGCAGGAGGACGGCGTGCTCTTTGCCGGCGACAGCCCAGCCCTGGACGCCTGCCTTTCGCGCCTGGCCCTGGGCATCAAATCCGGCGAGACCACCGTGCGCCTGCGGCGGCGCGACGGCCAGTTCATCTGGTGCAAGGTGACCTATACGGCCCTGGCCGACGGCGAACCCGGAGACCGCTTTATCGGCACGCTCAACGATGTGGACGCCATCACCCGCTCGGAGCAGGCCCTGCGCCAGCGCGCGGAGCTGGATCCCTTGACCGGAGCCTACAACACGCAGACGTTTTTTGAAAAGGTGGAAACCCTTCTCAAAAAAAGCCCTGACCAGCCCTATGCCGTGCTGCGGTTTGACGTGGCGGGTTTCAAGGCCCTGAACGAAGGTTTCGGGCTGGAGGAAGGCAACCGGCTGCTGCGGGTCATTGCCCGGCTGGTGCGCCAGCGCCTGGATCCGGGGCGGGAGGTCTTTGCCCGGCTTACGGCGGACGTGTTTGCCGTCTGCCTTGCGGGCGACACGGAGCGGCTGCTGCGCTTCATGCAGTCTTTGTCCCGTCGGCTGGAGCACTATTCGGAGACCTTCCGGGTCAAGCTCTTTTTTGGCGTCTGCCAGGTGGAAAACCGCCGCACCCCGGCCCATGTGCTCTGCGACTGGGCCTATCTGGCCCAGAAAACGGTCAAAGGCAGCGACCTCAGCAACTTCGCCTTCTATGACGACGCCCTGCGCAAGCGCCTGCACGACGAAAGCTACATTACCGATCAGATGTACGCCGCTCTGGAAAAACGGCAGTTCAAACTCTATCTGCAGCCCAAGGTGGAGATTTCCAGCGGCCGCATTGTGGGGGCCGAGGCCCTGGTGCGCTGGGAACACCCCACGGACGGGCTCATCCTGCCGGGGCGCTTTGTGCCCCTGTTTGAGCGCAACGGCTTTATCGTGCGGCTGGACGAATACATCTGGGATCAGACCTGCCGCACCCTGCGCAGCTGGCTGGACAAGGGCTACCAGCCCATGCCCGTTTCGGTCAACGTCTCGCGCCTGCATTTCAACGATGTGGAGCTGCCGGGCAAGCTCATCAACCTGGTGGACGCCTACCGCCTGCCCCGGCACCTGCTGGAGCTGGAGCTGACCGAAAGCGCCTTTTTTGCCAATGAAACTGCCCTGATCCGCCTTATGTACGAGCTGCAGGCGGCGGGTTTTGTTTTCTCCATGGACGATTTCGGCACGGGCTATTCCTCTTTGAGCACCATGCGCGACCTGCCTTTCAACATCGTCAAGCTGGACCGCACCTTCATCAGCGACGGCACGGACAACGAACGCGGGCAGATCGTGGCCCGCAACACCATTGCCCTGGCCCGCGACCTGCAGATGAAAGTAGTGGCCGAAGGCGTGGAAACCATGGAACATGCCCGCTTTCTGCTCAACTGCGGCTGCAACTGCGCCCAGGGCTACTACTACTCCCGCCCGGTGGACACGCCGGAGTTTGAGGTGCTGAGCTTTGTGCAGCAGAAGGCCTTCTGGGTGGATCCCGCTCTGGAGGCGGACGCCCGGCGGCTGGGCCTGCCCCTGAGCGAAGAACGTCCTTACCATGAATATTGACGGCCCGCCGCAGGCGGCCCTTCAATTGTGCAAATCCGTCCTTCAGGATGCGCCTGTCGCGCCACCAGGGCATTTTAACTTTGAAATGCCCTGACGGCTGCGTGAGCAGACGCCCGCTGTGGAGGCGTAAGCGCAATTTATTTGCGCTGTTAAGCGCCGAAACGAGCGTGCCTTAAACTTTGAGGATGCCTATTCTCAAAGTTAATCTGCTCTGAGGGGAGAAGCGTTTTTTGAAGGGGATGGGGGGCGTGGGGAGCTTTTGGTCCGCTTAGCCCGTTACGACGAAGGAGCTTGGCCCGTTACGACGAAGGAGCTTGGCCCGTTACGACGAAGGAAGTTACGGGCGAAGACAGCAGCGCTAGTTACGGGCGAAGACAGCAGCGCTCAAAAGTTCCCCCTTCCCCCACCACACCGTCTTCTCCCACAAAAACTTCCCCCTATATTCCGGCGGCGCGGAGGATGTGGCGGCGCATGTCGCGCACGGCGGCGCAGAGGGCGGGGTAATCGAAGCGGGTGAAGCGGCCGTCCTGGTACAGGATTTCGCCGCCCACCATGGTCAGGCGGGTTTCCATGCCCGTGGCGGCGTAGACCAGCTGGGAGACGGGGTTGTAGAGGGGCAGCAGGTTGGGGGCGTCCAGGTCCAGGGCCACGCAGTCTGCGGCCATGCCGGGGGCCAGTGCGCCCAGGCGCGGGTCGTGCAGGGCCGCGGCCCCGCCCAGGGTGGCCATATCCAGGGCCTGCCCGGCGGGCAGCAGGGTGGGGTCGTGCCCGGTAAGTTTGTGCAGCAGGGCGGCCCGGCCCATTTCCGTAAACATATTCAGTCGGTTGTTGCTGGCCGCGCCGTCCGTGCCCAGGCCCACGGCCATGCCGCGCTCCAGCATGGCGGCCACGGGGGCCGCGCCGGAGGCCAGCTTCATGTTGGAGGAAGGGTTGTGGGCCACGGCTGCCCCTTTGCGGGCCAGGAGGTCCAGCTCGCGGGGGGTGACGTCCACCACATGGGCCAGGGTGCAGGGCAGGTCCAGCAGGCCCAGGCGCTCGCAGTAGGCCACGGGGCGCAGGCCCTGCGCGCCCACGCAGAGCTGGGTTTCGGTGGGGGTTTCGGCCAGGTGGATGTGCAGGGGCAGGTGCAGCTCCGCCGCCAGGTCGCGGCAGGCCGCGAGGATTTCCGGCGTGGTGGTGTAGACGCTGTGCGGGTTTACGGCCGCGCGCAGGCGGTCCTGGCCTTCGCAGGCTGCGGCCAGGGCGCGCGTGGCCTCCAGGGCGGCTTCGGGGCCTGCGCAGGCCGCCGAGGGAAAGGCGAACACGGCTTCGCCGCCGGTGCAGCGCAGCCCGGCCTCTTGGGCGGCCTGGAGCACGCTTTCTTCAAAAAGGTACATATCCATGCAGGCCGTAGTGCCCGTGCGCAGCATTTCCGCGTAGCCCAGGAGGCAGCCCAGGCGAACCATCTCAGGCGTGAGCTTTTGCTCCACGGGGAAGATGCGCTGGTTAAGCCAGTCCATAAGGGGCATGTCGTCCGCCAGGCCGCGCAGCAGGGTCATGGCCGCATGGGTGTGGGCGTTGACAAGGCCGGGCAGGAGGAGAGCCCGACCCAGGTCCAGCTCCCGCGTCGGCCGCCAGCGGGCGGTCAGGTCCGCGCGCGGGCCCACCTCCGCCACCAGGCCGCGCTCCACGGCCAGGGAGGCATCCTCCAGAACCCGGCGCTGGGCGTCCTGGGTGACAATGACGGCCGCATGGAGCAGAATGTCGCACTGGCGCATGGGATCTCCTTTGCGCAGGATTGTTGCAGGGCGCGCTGCGGGAAAGCGCGGCGCGCTGGGGCGTCCGACCCGCCGGGGCGCAGTTTAGCGGCTGCCCGCCGGGCTGGCAAGGGGCGTCCGGGGGTGCCGGCGCGCTTGGAACAAGGCGGTTTTTGCATGGAATGCTTGTTGCTGCATGGGCTGGGGGGCACGCCCGATGAGCTGACGCCGCTGGCGCAGCGCCTTGCGGCGGCGGGCCTGCGCGTGAGCACGCCTCTGCTGCCGGGCCACGGCGCGAGCGAAGCGGCCTGGCTGGCCAGCGCGTATGGGCAGTGGCGGGCGGCGGCCCGCGCGGCCTATGCGGCCTGCGCGGCGCAGGGGCCCACGCTGCTGGGCGGGTATTCCCTGGGCGGGCTGCTGGCTCTGGACCTGGCCGTGGAGGCCGCGGCGCAAGCCCCGGCGCACGGGGAGGAGCTGCCTGCGCCTGCTGGGCTGCTGGCCGTGGCGACGCCCCTGTTTCTGCACCACTGGCGGCCTTTTTTTACCGTGGGCTGGCGCTGCCTGGCCCTGCCGCTCTGGAGTCGCCTGACCCCGGTGCTGCGCCTGCCGCCGCGTTCGGCGGCCTCCCGTGCCGTCGCGCCCTGGCGGGGCTTTGAGACGGTTTGCTCCTTGCGCCATCTGCGTCAGATGGCGCAGGCGCAGGCCAGGGTGCGCCGGGGCCTGGGGCTGCTCCGCGCGCCGCTCTGCGTTATCCAGTTGTGGAGCGACGCCAGCTGCCATCCTTACAACGCCTGGTATCTGGCGCGCCGCGCGGCCGCCGCGCCCACGCGCCTGCATCTTTTGCCGGTGCGCAGCCCCCACGGCGGGCACTTGCCCATAAGCCACAGGGAAAGCCGGGAAACCGTCGCGGCTCTGGCCGTGGAGTTTGCCCGTTCCCTGAGCGGCGGGCCCGGCAGCGCAGCCCCTTGCGCGTAAAGCGCGCCACGCTATCCCGCCGTTGCCGCGCCCTGCCGCATCGGGCCGGCCTTTGCGCGGAAAGCGCGCTTGCGGGGCTTGCCAGATTGCCTTGCAGCGTATATAGAAATGCGCTGGTATAACGCGCAGACCGCGCCGGGCCTTGCCGCCCTCGCGGGTGCGGCAGTCCTTCGGGCCTTGTGCCCGTCCACCGATTTTGGAGGTGCGTTTTGTTTGAATCCCTAGCGTATGCCATGGGCACGCCCCAGGCCGGCGGCGCTCCCGCCAGCGGTACGGATATGCTGATGCAGTTTTTGCCGCTCATCATCATGTTCGCCATTTTCTGGTTCCTGCTCATCCGTCCGCAGCAGAAGCGGGCCAAGGCCCACAAGCAGATGCTCGCGGAGCTCAAGCGCGGCGACCATGTGGTGACCTCCAGCGGCCTGTTGGGGCGCATCCTTGAAATCGACGACGAGCAGGTGCTGCTGGAATGCGGCGAGGCCAAACTGCGCGTTTCGCGCGGGGCCGTCGGCGGTCTTCTGCCCGGCAAGGGCGGCAATAAAGACGCCGTAAAAGAAGAAAAGAAGTAAACCGCACTGCGGCGCCGGTCTCTCGCGGCCCTGCCGCCCCCTTTGCGGGGCGGTTGTTGCGGCCGCGCGCGGCAGCGCGCATGTGGAGCCCGTGGGCCGGACCGGACGGTCCGGTTCAGGGGCTTTTGCCGTTGGCGCGCCCGGCGCGGCCGCGGCCAGCACGCCCATGAGCGCGTTGAGCGCTCCTGGCGCAACGTTTCAGCGGAAGGTGAACGATGGGTCTGCGTTGGCGATTGTCCCTGTCCATCCTGGTATTTGTCCTCGCCCTGGTCTACACCCTGCCCAGCGTGCCCGTGGTGGGGCCTGCCCTGCAGGGTGTGCTGCCCAAGAGCAAAATCAATCTGGGTCTTGACCTCAAAGGCGGCATCCACCTGACCCTGGGCGTGGACGTGGCCAAGGCCGTGAGCAATTCCCTGGCCCTGGCCGGCCAGGATCTGCGCCGCGTGGCCCAGGACGAAAAAATCGTGGTGCTGCGGCCCCGGGTGGTGGGCGGCACCTCCCTGGAATTTCTGCTGCCCAGGGCGGAAAACGAGCCCGCCCTGCGCGAGCTTCTGGCCAAGCAGTTTCCGCAGCTGCATGTGGGCGAGCCCCAGAAGGGCGACGCCGGGCAGCTGCGTTATGTGGCCCGCTTTACGGATGCGGAAGTGAAGCGCCTGGAAGGCCTGGCCCTGGATCAGGCCCTGCGCACCATCCGCAACCGCATTGATCAGTTCGGCGTGGCCGAGCCGGATATCCGCAAGCAGGAGGGCAACCGCATTCAGGTGCAGCTGCCCGGCATTTCGGACCCGCGCCGCGCCGTGCAGATCATCGGCCAGACCGCGCACCTGGAATTCCACCTGGTGCGCGACGACGTGGACCCCGGCAAAGCCGTGCTGCCCCCCGGCGTGGTGGCGCTGCCCCTGCTGGAAAAGAACCCCGGTCAGGGCCAGCAGCGCGAGGCGCGCATCGCCGTGGAAAAGGACGCCATGCTCACGGGCGAGGATGTGGCCGACGCCCGCCCCGCCTTTGACAATATGAACCAATCCTATGTGACCCTGACCTTCAACGCCCGCGGCGGCCGCATTTTTGAGCGCGTCACGGGCGAGAGCGTGGGGCGGCGCATGGCCATTGTGCTGGACGGCAAGGTCTATTCCGCCCCGGTCATCCGGGAGCGCATCGGCGGCGGCCGGGCCAGCATTTCCGGCAGCTTCACCACAGCCGAGGCCCAGGATCTGGCCATTGTGCTGCGCGCGGGCTCCCTGCCCGCCCCGGTCTCCGTGCTGGAAGAGCGCACCGTGGGCCCCTCCCTGGGGCAGGAGGCCATTGACAGCGGCATGCGCGCGGCAGCGGTGGGCGCGGCGGCGGTGGTGCTGTTCATCGCCGTCTACTACGGCCTGAGCGGCCTCATCGCGGATCTCATGCTCTGCTTCACCATGCTCATCGTCATGGCGGGCATGGGGGCCTTCGGGGCCACCCTCACCCTGCCCGGCATTGCGGGCATCGTGCTGACCATCGGCATGGCCGTGGACGCCAACGTGCTCATTTACGAGCGCATCCGCGAGGAGCTGCGCCTGGGGCTCACGCCGCTGGCGGCGGTGCGCGCCGGTTTTGACCGCGCGGCCATCTCCATCACGGACTCCAACCTTACGTCCATCATCGTGACCGTCATCCTGTACCAGTTCGGCACCGGTCCCATCCGGGGCTTTGCCGTCACCCTGGGCCTGGGCATCATGGCCTCCATGTTCACGGCCATCTTTGTCTCACGGTCCATTTTTGAAGAATGGGCGCGCCACTGCGGCCCCAAAGGCATCAGCATCTAGCGCCGGGGAGGCAGCGTCATGGGCCTGAGTTTTATCAAGCACGACACCAAGATTGATTTTATCGGCTTTCGCCACTGGGCCTACGGCATTTCCGCCCTGCTCATCCTGGTGGGGCTTATTGCCGCCGTGTGGGGCAACGGCCTCAGGATGGGCATCGACTTCGCGGGCGGCGTTATTGTGCAGCTGCAGTTTGAAAAGCCGGTGAGCGACGAAGACCTCAAGGCCAGCCTGGACGTGCCGGCCTTGCCCGGCATCACCACCCAGCGCTACGGTGAAAGCGGCCGCGATTACCTGCTGCGGTTCTCCAAGGCGGAAAACGCCGACGCCACCCAGCTGCGCAGCACGGTGAACGAAACCCTGGCCGCGGCTTTCCCCGACAACCCGGCGGAAATCGTCCGCCTGGAGATCGTGGGCCCCAAGGTGGGCGCGGATCTGACCAACAAGGCCCTGAGCGCCCTTTACTATTCTATCCTGCTCATTGCCGTGTACATTTCCGGCCGGTTTGAGCAGCGCTGGATGGCGGGCGCGGCCATGGCCGCCGCCCTCTGGGGCGGCATGTACCTGGTGGGCCTTACGGGGCTGGGCATGGGCTGGCTGGTGCTGCTCTCTCTGGGCATCACCCTGGCGGTCTGCCTGGTGCTGCGCCTCAACTTCGCCCTGGGCGCCGTGGTGGGCCTGCTGCACGACGTGCTGATCACCGTGGGCCTGCTGGCCCTCATGGGGGTGGAAGTTGACCTCAACGTCATGGCCGCCCTGCTGACCCTGGTGGGCTATTCCCTCAACGATACCATTATCGTCTACGACCGCCTGCGCGAAAATCTGCGCGCCGACCCGCACATGGACATGGCGGCGCTCATCAACCGCAGCGTCAACCAGACGCTTTCGCGCACCATCCTCACCAGCGGCACCACCTTTCTGGCCACGCTTTCCCTCTTCCTGCTGGGCGGCGGCGTTATCCACGACTTTGCCCTGACCATGCTCATCGGCGTGGTGGTGGGCACGGCCTCCTCCGTCTACATTTCGTCGGCTGTGCTGCTGGCCCTGGGCGATACGGCGTTTTACGTCGGCCTGGTGCAGAAGAAGGGGCAGTATGTGCGCCCCGGCGAGCACGGCGTCGTGTAAGCGCCCTGCCGCCAGGCGCGGACAAAAGCCGCCGATGTCCGGATTGCCGGACATCGGCGGCTTTTTTGTCGCATCCTCACATCTGCAGGGCGGCGCGTCAGTTGTCTTTTATGCATTCTTCATCTATGCATAGCGCTGCAATACTGTAAGCCCTGCACTGCCGTTGCGCGGGCGGCAACCTGGCGGGGACGCGGGCGCGCGCCACGGCAAGCGGCCACCTTTGCGGCTGGCCTCTGGCCAGGGCGCGGCCCCGGCCCGGCACTACGTCCCGGAAAAACAGCACCAGGCGGTTGCGCCGCGTCCGCAGCCTCAGGGGGGCGCGCCACGATCATGCCCATCCACATCGACACGGCCGCATTCAGACAAAAAATTTCGGAGGAGGCCCCCCTTCTGCGGGCAGGGGGGCTTTCCCTGGCTTTGTTCACGGTGAGCATGCTGTTCAGCCTGCTGCTCGCCGCCTCCCTGCTGCGGGCCTTTACCAGTGAAAGCCTGTTGCGGGCCTACGGCCTGGCAAGCGGGCAACTGGCCGACGCCGTGGCGCGGGAGCTCCGCTTTGGTCGGCCTATGGCCCCTTCCCCGGCCCTGACCGACAAGCTGGTCAATGCCATGGACACGGCTCCGGGCCTGCGCCGCCTGACCGTGCTGGACCCTGCGGGGCGGGTGGTGACAGCACAGGACGCCGCCCAGGGAACGCCCCTTTCCGCAGCGGCGGCTGCGGCCCCCAAGCAGCCCTCCGCCGCCCCGGAGCGGTCTCTGGAGCAGGCGGGCGAAGCGGCGGCCCCGAAGGCCAGAACCCTTCTGGGCTGGCGGCTGGAAGGCGACGTCTGGACGCGCGGCTATGAACTCGTGGGCGTGGGGGGCCGCCCCGCCGGGCGCTTGCTGGCTTCTGTGAGCGACTCCCAGATCTCTGGCCAGAGCCGGACCTTTGTCCAGGCCGCTGTGGCGGCGCTGCTGTTCCTGGGGCTGACCGCCTGCTTCGCCCTCATGGGCTGGATGGGCCGCCTGGCGGATCGTCAGGACCGGCAAGACCTGTCTCGCGTGCTGCGCCGCCGGATGCTCTGCATTGTGGGCGGCGCGCAGGTTGTGCTTACTGTGGCCGCACTCTTTGCCCTGCAGCATTTTCTGGACGTTTCTGTGCAGCGGGCCCTGTCCGTTTCCGGCGGCGTGCTGGCGGCGGATCTGGAAAATCTGGTCCATAAGGGCGTGCGCCTGGAAGGCCTGACCCCGTGGGAAGACCTGCTGCGGCGTCGGGTGGAAGCCGCCCCGGAGCTGGGCGCCGCGGCCCTGGAAGAACAGGGCCGGACCCTGGCCGCCTGGGGCGCGCCTACGGCCGCGCGCCCTTTGCGCATCCCGGTCTGGCGTTACTGGCCCTCGGCCAATGTGCGCAGAACTGAGGCTGCGGCCCTGCTGCTCTGGCCCGACAGCGCCTTTATCCGCCGAGCTGTGCGCGAAGCCGCCCTGGACCTGGGCACGGCCTTGGCCGTCTCTCTGCTTTTGCTCCACGAGCTGGCGTCCTTTCTGGGGGCAATCGGGCTGGGGAGCGCCGCGCAAAGGGCCGCCCCGCAGGGCGCAGGCCCGCCTGCCCGTACCCCCGCCGCAACCGGCATAGCCGACGCTGCTGCCGCGTCCCGGCGCGAGGTGGTCATCCGGGCCATGACTTTTTTCTTTTTTCTGGGCTACGACATGGTGCTTTCCTTTATCCCGCTGGCTGCCGCGTCCCTGCCGGGAAGCATCCCCTTTGTGCCGCCGGAACTGCGCAACGCCCTGCCCATCTCGGTGGAAGCGGCGGCTGCCGGGCTGGGGCTGGCCGTCGTGGGCCTGCGCAACGCCCGTTCCGGTTGGCGGGCCTGCTGCAGACCGGCCTTCGCCTGCGCCGTGGCCGGCGCGTTGCTCTGCGCCCTGGCCCAGCACATCGCCCTGTTTACCCTGGGCAGGCTGCTCTCTGGCGTGGGCTTCGGCATGGCCCTCATGGCCGGGCAACTGGGCGCGCTGGAATCGGCCCGCGGCCGGGCGGCCGCCCTGGCCGGGCTCTATGCCGCAGTTTTTGCCGGCAGCATCTGCGGCAGCGCCAGCGGGGCCATGCTTTGCCAGCTCTTTGACGCGGCCCTTACGTTTAAGGTCTCCGCCGCGCTTCTCCTGCTGCCGCCCTGTCTGCTGCGCCTCCTGCCGCCGCGGACGCCGCCCGCGCAGCCCCTGCCGCAGAACGCGGCCTGCCCGGCGCCCGCTGCGGGCAGCGCATGGAAAACGCTCGCCCGCCTCGCCGCGGCCCCCGGTTTTCTTCTGCCCGTGCTCTGCGTATCGCTGCCCGCTTCCATGTGCCTTACGGGTTTTCTCTATCTGGCTGTGCCCACCTTGCTCCAGCGCGGCGGCGTGGCCCAGTCCGACATCGGCCGCCTGTTCATGCTCTACGGCTTTTGCTTTGTCTGCCTGGGGCCGGGCATTGCCGCACTGGCCGACAAATGCCGCAGCCAGAGGCCGTTTGTGGCCGCCACCGGCCTTTGCGCCGGGCTGGCCCTGCTCTGCGCCTCTCTGCTGCCCGGCTACCCCGGCTTTGCCTTGGCCGTAGTGCTCACCGGCATTTCGCAATGCCTGCTGGCCTCCAGCCTGCTGGTTTTTGTTCTGAGCCTGCCTGCGGCCCGCAGTCTGGACGCCGGTCTGGTGGGCGGCGCCTGCCGCATCTGCGAACGCTTGGGGCAGACGCTTGGCCCTGTGGCTTTCGGCGCTGTCCTGGCCGTTCAGGGCGGGGTCAGGGGGCTGCTTCCGCTTGGCGTGGGATTCTGCGCCGCCGCGTTCTGTTTTTTTGTTCTGTCCGCAGTGGGACGCAAGGAGTAAGCGGGGGGAAGCGTTGCGGCGGGAGGGAGTTTTTGCGCCCAAGAAGCCGCTCCGGGCCTTCCCGAAGCGCTGCGTCGGTCTTCGCAACGCCGGTTGGGACAGCGCGTTTTACGCTTGAAGGGCTTTGGCGACTGACGGCGCACGTCGGCACTCCGCCGCAAGGCGCAACGGAAGCCGACTGCGCGGTTGCGCGCCGCAGCAGGCGCCTTGCCTGTCGCCGGGAAGAGGCCTGCGCAAAGGCTATGCGCTCTGGTTTCTGCGGCGGCGCAGGCGGGCGCGGATGTTTTCCACTACAGAAGGGGCGGCGCGCCAAGCCAGGGGCAGAAAAACAAGGGCGAAGGCGCAGCCGCCTGCGGCCAGGGCCGCACAGGCCGCCAGGAAGGGATGCAGGGGCAGGCGGCTCTGCACGGCTTCGGCGCAGAGCCAGGCGGCCGCCGCGGCCGGCAGGGAACAGCCCAGCACGCGCAGGGCCAGGCGCGGAAGCCCGCCGAGAGCTTCGGAACCGTTGCGCCGCGTCCAGACGCCCATGAGCAGCAGCACATACAGGCTGACGCTGATGCAGGAAAGCGCGGCGATGCCCAGGCCGCCGTGGGGCACGGCCCAGTAGCGATAGATGGGCAGGCAGACAAGGGTCATGATGGTGCCGCTGATGGCGGGGGTCAGGGTATCGCCCTGGGCGTAGTAGCCGCGCACCAAAATGGCGTAGACAAGCCAGAAGGGCGTGGCGGCCAGCATGAGCCGGGTAAGGGGCAGGGCGGCCATGGTGTCTTCCGGGCTGAAACGGCCGCCCTGGAAGATGATGGTCAGGACAGGCCAGGCCAGGGCCGCCAGGCACAGGGCACAGGGAAGAATCAGGCTCAGCCCGGCGCGCAGGGCTTTGCGCAGGGTATGGTGGAAGCCTGCCGTGTCGCCCGCCGACAGAAGATTGACCAGAAAAGGATAGGAGGCCACGGCGGCGGTCTGCCCCATGAGCCCCACGGGCACCTGAGAGATGCGCCTGGCGTAGCTCAGCAGGCTGACGACGCCGTCGCCGGCCAGGCTGCCAAACACGCGCAGAAACTGCTCGTCCAGCATAATGACGGTCTGCCCCAGCATGAGGGGCAGGGCCGTGAGCAGAAAGCGGCCCATAAGGGGATGCCGCCAGCGCATATGCAGGTGCAGGCCGTCTTCGCGGGCCACCAGCAGGGGAAGCAGAAACGCGCCGATAAAAGCCCCAACCGTGGCTCCCAGGCAAAAGCCCGCCATACCGCCCAGCTGCGCAAGAAAGTCCGGAGAGAACAGGGCGCGCAGCAGGTCGAGCTGGGCCAGGCGCGGCAGCAGCACGCCGCAGGCGATGATGCAGAGGTTGTAGATGAGCGGGGCCAGGGCGGGCACGCGGAACTGCCGCCGGATAAACAGCAGGGCGGTGAAACAGGCCCCGCAAAGGAAAAAAATCTGCGCCGGCAGGACAATGCGCATAAAAAAGGCCAGGCGTTCGATCTGCTCCGGGTCAAAGCCGGGGGCCACCAGCCGGGCCAGGGATCCGGCGGCCAGTATGCCCCCCACGGTCAGCACGGCGGCCGCCGCGGCCAGCCAGCAGAAAACACAGGAAAAAAAACGCCAGGCGTCGTCTGCGTCCTCGTGCAGCCGCCGGGTAAACAAGGGAATGATGGTGATGGACATAAACCCGCCGGCCAGCAGGTAATTGATGATGTCCGGCACCACAAAGGCGGCAAAATACATGTCCGACTCGCCGCCCGCGCCGAACTGCCAGGAAATGACCTTGTCCCGCACCAGGCCCATGATCCGGGAGAGGATGCTGGCCCCGGCCAGGAGGATAGCCGCCGCGCCCATGCGCTGCTGCGCGCCCAGACGGCTCACGGACGCTTCCTCGGCCGGGTGCGGCCGGCAGTGGTGGTTGCGCCGCCTGTGCGGCGGCCGGATTTTCTGGCGCGCGGGGCTTCGGCTGACGGGCCCGCAGTGCGGGGTTTGCCGCCGCGAGCGCGGCGTGCGCCGCCCCGGTCTTTGCCGCGGGCAGGGGCGCGGCCGCGCCGTCCGCTCAGGCCTTTGGGCAGCTCCAGGGGCAGAAGGCGGATTTCCAGGCGCCCCAGGTTCACCTCGCTCAAGGCTACCTCCACCTTCTGGCCCATGCGCCAGAGCGCGCCGCTGTGTTCGCCCGCCAGGGCCATGCGGCGGGCGTCAAACTGGTACCAGTCCCCGCCCAGGTCTTCCACCCGAATCATGCCTTCCACGGGCATGTCGCCCAGCTCCACAAACAGGCCGTGTTCATTGAGCCCGGCCACCACGCCGCTGAAGCGTTCGCCCACGCGGGGCAGCAGGGCCAGGCAGCCCAGGCGGCGTTCCATTTCGCGCTCGCAGGCCAGGGCCGCGCGCTCGTTGCGGTTGAGCTGGTCGCCGATGCGCAGCAGTTTTTGCCCGGCGGGCAGGCGGCCCACATCATGGCCCAGAGAATATTTGAGCGCCCGGTGCACCAGCAGGTCGGCGTAGCGGCGGATGGGCGAGGTAAAGTGGCAGTAGGCCGTCGAGGCCAGGCCGAAGTGCCCTTCGTTCACCGGCTGATAACGCGCCTGGGGCATGGCCCGCAGGCAGAGCCGGTTGACCAGAAATTCCTGCTCCGTACCGTGGGCGGCCCGCAAAATGCCCTGCAGAGAGGCCGCCGTGGGCTGCGGCGGCAGGGGCAGACCTGTGGCCGTCAGGGTGTCGAAAAGGCTCTCCAGGCGCTCCGGATCCGGCTGCGGGTGCACGCGGTAGAGGAAGGGCAGGCCCGCATCGCGCAAATGCCGGGCCACGGCCTCGTTGGCGGCGATCATAAATTCTTCGATCAGCCTGTGGGCGTCGTGGCGCTGGCGGTGGCCCAGCCAGACTACCCGGCCCGCCGCGTCCTGGCGGCTGTCGGCTTCGGGGAGGTCGAAGTCCAGGCTGCCGCGCGCTTCGCGCGCCGCGCGCAGCACGGCATAGAGCGCAAAGGCCGTCTTTAGCATGGCCAGCACTTCCGGGCCGCGCGGCTGGGCCTCCAGGGCGGCGCGGGCGGCCGCGTCCTGGTCCAGCAGGCAGGCCTTGACCTGATCGTAGGTCAGGCGCGCGGCGGAGCGCATGACCGCCAGGGCAAAACGGGCCTTGCCCGGCGCACCTGCGGGCGAAAAGGGAATCTCGGCCAGCACGGCCAGGCGGTCCTGGCCGGGGCGCAGGCTGCACAATCCGTCGCAGAGGGCCGGGGGCAGCATGGGCTCCACGGACTGGGGAAAGTACCAGGAATTGCCCCGCGCCAAGGCCTCGGCGTCCAGCGCGCCCGGCAGGCCGCGGCCGCGCGGGCGGACATAGTGGCTTACGTCGGCAATGGCCACGCGCAGCAGCCAGCCGCCGCCGGGCCTGGCCTCCACCTGCACGGCGTCGTCAAAGTCGCGGGCGTCTGCGCCGTCAATGGTCACCAAGGGCAGGGGGCGGAGGTCTTCGCGGCCCTCCAGGTCCTGCGCCGTGGGCCCGGCGGGCAGGGCGGCGGCCTCGTCCAGGGCGGCGGGCGGAAACTCGCGCGGGGCCTGGTGGTTGATTTTGACCAGGGCTTCCTGCACGGCCACGGTGTCTTCCTGGCCGTAATTCCCCAGCAGCCGCGCGGACCAGAGGTCGGCGGCCAGCTGTTCCTGCGGGGCCAGCAGCACCAGCGTGCCCGTGGCCGGGGGCGCGGCGTCCTGGGGCAGCTCCACGCTGAATTCCACGGGCAGGCGGGCGTCGGCCGGGCTGCAGAGCAGGCGGCGGCCCGATCGCCAGCGCACATGGGCGGGCACTTCCGTCAGGCCGCGTTCCACCACTTCCAGCACGCGCCCCGTGCCGCCGCGGGCATTGCCGGGGGTGAGAACCACGCGCACCGTGTCCTGGTGCCAGGCTCCGGCCGTGGCTTCGGGGGGGATGTAGATTTCGGATGGCAGGCGGCCGCCGGGGGCGTCGCGCCGGAGGCTGACCAGCCCGCCGCCGTTGCGTAGGGCGCTGAAGCGGCCGAGCACGGCGCGCAGGCTCTGGGGCCGCGCCCAGAGGCCGCCGGGCAGGCGGGCCAGCCGGCCCTCTGCGGCGAGGTTTTCCAGGGCGTCCAGCAGAGATTTTTTGGCGCGGCGGGGCAAATGCAGTACGCGCAGCAGGTCGTCCAGGCGCATGGGACGCGCCTGGGCGGCAAAGGTCTGCTCCAGACCGGCGGGATCGGGCAGCGTCGCTGCCGGGAGGCCGCGTTTGGAGGAGTTTTTTTTCATGAAGGATCCGTCAGAGCGCGAAACGGGGGCAAAAGGCCAGGCCCTTTACCCCCGTGGCAAGACAATGAAAGGCGCGGGCTGCGCTCACTCGCGGTTGCCGCCGAAGAGGCGCAACATCATAAGGAAAAGGTTGATGAAGTCCAGGTACAGGGTCAGCGCGCCCAGAATGGCCCCCCGGCGCACGGCGGTGCCGTCCTCCAGGGGCGCGGCCGCGCCGAACCGGCGCAGCTTCTGCGTGTCATAGGCCGTAAGGCCGGTAAAGATCAGTACGCCGATGCAGCTGATGATCAGATCCATCATGGTGCTGCGCAGAAAAAGATTGACCAGCATGGCGATGACCAGGCCGATGAGCCCCATGAACAAGAAGCTGCCCATGGAGGTGAGGTCGCGTTTGGTCACGGTGCCGTAAACGCTCATGGCCAGGAAGGTGCCAGTGGTCACCAGAAAGGCGTTGGCAATGGACGCGATGGGGTAAACCACAAAGATGGACGAAAGGGTAGCCCCGGTCACTGCCGAATAAAGCAGGAACAGGCCCGTAGCCGTGCCGGCGGACATTTTGTGCACTGCCGCCGAAAGGGCGATGACAAGACCGAACTGGGCCACCAGCAGCAGGATCATGATCAGCGTGTTGCCGAAAATCGCCGCCTGCACCGACGGCGAGGTGGCGACCGCATAGGCCACCACTGTGGTCAGAGCCAGACCGGCGGTCATCCACTGGTAGACCTGACGCATGTAGAGGGAAGCAACGCTGCTGACGCCGCTCTGGGCGACACTGCGGGTAGTGATGGGCATCATATCCTCCGAAAACGGTTGGAAACGCGGGCCGGAGGCCGCTGCGCCGCGAGCGGGAGGTCCGAAGCGGCGGGGCGATTCCGTAGGGTTTCATGGTGAGTATATATGACCTGCGGCACAATTAGCAAGGGGGGCGCGGACGATCCCCCGCGGCGCGGCGACAGTTTTGCGCCTTTGGCGCGGCGTGCCGCCGCGCGCCCGGCTTGCGGGGGCGGCGGCCCCGTGCTACCCAGGGGGCAGGCCCGGCGGGCTTGCCGTCCGCGCGGGCGATCTGCACGCACGCACACACCAAGGAGCGGATATGTATAAGCTATTTTTCGGCGCAGGCTTGCGTCGTACGGTCATGGCCCTGTGTTTTTCCCTGCTGGCGGCGGGCGCGGGCCTGCTGGCGGGCGCGGGCGGCGTCCGCGCGGCGGCCCCGGACCCCACGGTGCGGCTGGAAACCAGCCTGGGCGAGATTGTGCTGCGCCTGGACGCCCGCAAGGCCCCCATCAGCACGGCCAATTTTGTGCAGTATGTGAAGTCCGGCTTTTATGACGGCACCGTCTTCCACCGCGTCATCAAAAACTTCATGATCCAGGGCGGTGGGCTCACCCCGGATCTGAAACAGAAAGAAACCCGCACGCCCATCCGCAACGAGGCGGACAACGGCCTGAAAAACAAAAAGTACACCATTGCCATGGCCCGCACCAGCGAACCCCACTCGGCCACGGCGCAGTTTTTCATTAACGTGAAGGACAACGCCTTCCTGGACTTCAAAAACCAGACCCCCCAGGGCTGGGGCTACGCCGTGTTCGGCAAGGTCGTCAAAGGCCAGGACGTGGTGGACAAGATCGCCGCCGTGGCCACCGGGCACAAGGGGTATTACGACGACGTGCCCGTGCAGACCGTGGTCGTTAAAAAAGCCGAAGTGCTGGAGTAGCCGGGCCCCTGTTGCCCCATTTTGCCAGGGCGCGGGCAAGGGCCGTCAGCGCCTTTTCCCGCGCTGCGCTCTGGCTGCGAAGCGCCGCTCCTCCAGCAGGGTTACGCCCGCGCCCGTGAGCAGCGCCGCAGCCGTGGCCAGGGCGTAGCAAGGCCAGAGCGGCAGACGCTCCACCCCGGTCATGATCGCCACGGCAAAGGCGATGCAGCCGAACCAGCCCGCCATAAAGCCGCGCATGGCGCACACCACGGCCCCCGCGCCCCCGGCCGCGTGCACAAAAGGCATGATGGCGCAGATCATGACCGGAAAGAACATGAGCACGCCGCTCCAGCCCGGCCCCAGCCGTTGCGCGGCCGTGGTGACGCCCAGAACCAGCGCCGCCCCCCAGGCCATTTGCAGGGGCAGCCGCAGCCGGACCGGCAGCGGATGCGACGGCCCAGGGCGCTCTTGCGGCACAGGGGGCAGCAGGGCCAGAATGCCCAGCGGCATGGCCAGCGCCAGGCCCAGGGCCAGCCACGGCGCGTGCGGCAGCCCCTGCACGGCCCAGCCCGTGACAAAATACCCCGCCAGCGAAAGCGGCAGGGCCCCAAACCAGGGCAGCCCGCGCACGGCCAGCCAGGGATAGGCCAGGGCCGTGGCCGCGCAGGCCACTACCCCCAGCAGCGTGTTGTACGAAGCCGCCGCCGCAAAAGCCGGGCCCTGCTCCAGAGTCAGAAAAAACGACACGGGCCCAGAAATAAGCGGCAGCCCGGCCACGGCCCCGCCCACAAACGCCCCCCAGCGCCGCGCTATGGCCGCGCAGAGCAGAATGAGCAAGGGCGTAAGCAGCATTTTGAGCAGCATGCGGGCTCCTGGGGAAGCGTTTTTTTGTGGGGGGAAGGGGGGGGGGCGCAGGGCGCCGTATCCTGGGCGGGCTGCCCTGAACAGGGAAGGTACGGCGGCCCAAACAAAATAAAAAACACGCCGCTATGCCCGCAGGGCACTGTCCGCCCTTCCCGTATCCTCCGCCGCGCCGTCTTATGGCCAGAGACGCCGCAGCTCCTCCCCCCAGAACAGCCACCCGGCGGCCAGCACGCCGGCCAGAAAAACGTATTCCCCCAGACTGCCCGTGGCGCAGAGCTTGAAGGAGAGTTTGCGCTTGCGCGAAAAGGGCGTCAGCGGCACGCCCGCCGGGGTGAGCATGTCCAGCAGCACATGGCTCAGACCGCCGAAACCCAGGCCCAGCAGCACGGGGCGCAACGGCGGCGGCAGCGCCGGCAGCCCGGAAGGGACCAAAGCCGCCGCGCAGCACAGCAGCCACCAGCCCAGCCAGTGGGTCGTGCCGCGGTGTATGGCGTTGAAGATCCTCTGCCGCCCCCGCCGGGTGGGGGCCAGCCGGGCCAGGCGCTGGTCCAGCACGTCGGGCAGCACGGCCCCGACGCAGGCGGCCGCCACCCCAGGCAGGGGAAAATGCAGGGCCACGGCCGCCATGACGGCCGTGGCCTCGTGGGTGATCCACTTCATGCACGGCCCCCGCGGGGTCAGAAGCGCACGGCGCGGGCGGCGTCCAGCGCCTTGGCGAAGTCCGCCTCCGTGTGGGCAAAGGAGACCATGCCCGTCTCAAAGCCCGAAGGGGCCAGATAGATGCCCTGGGCGCGCATCTGCTTATAGAAGGCGGTGAACAGGCTCTGGTCGCAGGCCTGCGCCTCGGCAAAGCAGGTTACCGGGCCTTCGCTGAAATACGGGGTAAACATGGAAGCAATGGTGGGCACCTGGATGGGCACGCCCTTGGCGGCCAGGATGTCGTGCAGCTCGCGGGCGAAGGCGGCGGTGCGGGCCTCCAGGGCAGCGTAGTCGGCGGTTTTGAGGCGGCGCAGGGTGGCCAGACCGGCGGCCATGGCCAGGGGATTGCCGGAAAGCGTGCCCGCCTGGTACACGCCGCCGCTGGGCGCGATCTTTTCCATATACGCGCGCTTGCCGCCAAAGGCCCCCACGGGCAGACCGCCGCCGATGATTTTGCCGAAGGTGGTCAGATCCGGGTCCAGATGAAAGCGGGCCTGCGCCCCGCCGTAAGCCAGACGGAAGCCGGTGATGACCTCGTCCAGGATGAGCAGACTGCCGTGCTTGCGGGTCAGCGCGCGCAGGCCCTCCAGAAAGCCGGGCCTGGGCAGAACCAGGCCCATGTTGGCGGCCACGGGCTCCACAATGACGGCGGCGATCTGCGGGCCGTGGGCGGCGAAGCAGGCTTCCGCGGCGGCCAGGTCGTTGTAGGGGGCCAGCAGGGTATCGGCAACCACGGCGGCGGGCACGCCGGGCGTGCCGGGGATGGCAAAGGTGGCCACGCCGGAGCCTGCGGCGGCCAGGAAGGGGTCCGCGTGGCCGTGGTAGCAGCCGATGAACTTGAGAACTTTGTCCCGCCCGGTAACGGCCCGGGCCAGGCGCAGGGCGCTCATGGTGGCCTCGGTGCCGGAATTGACCATGCGCACCATTTCCAGACTGGGCATGGCGGCGGTCACTTCCTCGGCCAGCAGCACCTCGTCCGGGCAGGGCGCGCCGTAGCTGGTGCCGCGCGCGGCTGCGGCGCACACGGCCGCCGTGACCGAGGGCTCGTCGTGCCCCAGAATCATGGGGCCCCAGGAGAGCACAAAATCGACATACTCGCGGCCGTCCGCGTCGGTCAGGCGGCAGCCGTGGGCTTCGGCAATGAACAGGGGCAGGCTGTCCACGTTGTGGCAGGCCCGCACGGGGCTGTTGACCCCACCGGGGATGACGGCGCAGGCGCGCCGCCACAATGCTTGGGAGCGTTGGTCCATGGAAGGTTCCTTCAGGCGAAATAGGTCATGGAAATTTTTTTGAGCTCTTTAAGGCTGCGCAGGATGGCGTGCTCCCGCAGGGGGGTGTCGCGCATGATCTCTTCCACCACGCCCAGGCACTCGGCCTCGCTGCGGCCGTGAACCATGGTGTAGAGTTCATAGGGCCAGTCGGGCGCGGCGCTGGGGCGGTAGTAGGCGTGGGAGACGTGCGGATGCCGGGCCGCGGCCCGGCCGCAGTCCTCCGCTTCTTCGGGCCGCACCTTCCAGGCCACCATGGCGTTGTGGGTCCAGCCGGTCTTCTGGTGCTTGATGCTGGCCCCGAAGCGACGGATGGCCCCGCTTTTTTTCAGCCGGGTCAGCAGCTCCAGCACGGCCGCCTCGCTCAGGCCTGCCTCGCGGCCCATGTCGGCATAGGGGGTGAGGCTCTCCGGCAGGTCGGCCTGCACGATGCGCAGCACGCTGTATTCCGCCGGGCTGAACTGTTGGGGCATGGTCGCCTCCGTCCCTCGCTGGTTGATAAAGGTTTTGCCGCGCGCCGACAACGGCCCCGTTGGCGGCCGTTGTCGGCGCACTTGGTCCTGCACGCAAAGCGCCAGGAAAAGCCGTTGCAGGCACGCAGGGCGCGCACGGCTTGCCTGCCCGCACCGTCGGCGGCATTTGCGCCGTTGCGGCGACGCCCCCGCGCGCAGGCGTCAAAGCCGCGCCAAGGTGCAGCGCCCTAGCGGGAAAACGAACGGGCAAACAGGTTCTGGATGGCCACCCGGCCGTTGTCTTCCAGAAAGCGGGTGCCTGTGGCGGCAAAGTGGGCGCAGTTGACGACCGGGTCCACAATGTCTGCCCAGTGGTCCTTTTGCCAGACGAACCAGGCGTTTTTGGGCTGATCAAAAACCAGCAGAGGCTTGTTGCAGATTTTGGCGAATTCCGCCCCCCAGCCCGTGCCGCCCTTAACGGTGCCGTCGGGCTGCACCGCGCCCACCACTACGATCTGGTCGCCGCTGCTCACCTGCCAGCAGATGGACTGGAGCACCTTGCGGAACAGGGGGGCGCGCGTGTACTCGCGGTTCATGAGGCGGGAAACGTAGGTCAGGCTCACGTCCTTGAGGGCCAGTTCTTCAGAGGTCAGCACGCGCACGCCGCGGTTGCGTTCGATCTGGTGGCCTTCAAAGCTGTAGTTCACCTCTTCCATGCCCCAGCTTTCGGCCAGAGCGCCGAAAAACTGTTCGGTGCCCGCGGCGCCGCCGCTGTAGAGCACACATTGTTTGGGGTTGAGCATGCGGGCCTCCTCGGAGGGTGGTTGTGCCGGCCCGGACGGGCGCGGTAAAAACGTATGCAGGCATCTTCGCAAAAAATGCGCCCTTGGGCAAGGCGGCGCGCGGCGGAAAACGCTTCTTCGTCGGCGCAACGCAACGGCTGGGGCGGCCGGAGCCGACGGCGCGCCCATGGCGCAACAAGCGGCGCGCCCATGGCGCAGGGGAGCCGTGCACATAAAATCAGAGCAGGAGGAGCAGGGGCGGCAGGAATGCCAAGATGAGGCGGGCTGGCGACAATCGGGATGCAACGTTCCTTCAGTAGCCTGCCCGCCGCGGTCAAAGTGCTGTGCAGGCGCTTGCCTGCGGGGGGCGCAACGCGACAAAAAACGCCCCCACGACGAGGGCGTCGGCTTGTCTGTTGCGGGTTCTAGTAGCGGGGCTGGCGGGGCGCCCTGGGTTTGGCTTCGTTGACGCGCAGCGTACGACCGCCGAAGCTGAAGTTGTCCAGAGCTTCAATGGCGGAATCGGCTTCGCCGTCTTCCATTTCCACAAAACCAAAGCCGCGGGCACGGCCGGTATCCCTGTCGCTGATGAGTTTGACGGACAGGACGCTGCCGTATTCGGCAAAAAGATCCTGAACCTGTTCTTCAGTGGCGGACCAGGGAAGGTTCCCGACATAGATGGACTTGGACATGAAACACCCTCGCAAAAAAAACAATCTTCCCGCGCTTCATTCCGGCAAAACGTATCGCCGGCACGCGGCCCTTGGTGCAACAGAAACACGCTTTGCCGAGCTTGTCAATAAAAGCACAAAAAAAGTTAGCATTGCGCGCTTTTTTGCGCGGTACGGCGCTGCCCGCCGGGAGTGCGCCTGACCGGGCCTGAAGAGATTAAGTGCTTAGATTCATAGGGGTTGACGGAATTACGCGCCCAAAAGCGCGGCGAGCCGCAAAAAGTGTTACCACTTTGTTGCAGAAAAACAGAGCTTTTAGCTCAGAATATATAAGTGCTACTAGAGTGTTTGAATATTCAATTCAGCGGCTGGACAGCCATACTGCACTGGAAGGCGGCGCAGTGCGGCACACGGAAGGATTGTCGGCTTTGCGCCGCAGGGTTTTGCGGACAAGGAGGCTTGCGTTGCAAACGCCCGTCAGCAAGGGCGATAGGAACAGCTGATCCCATCCGTCGGGGCGCGGCCTGGGGCTTCCCTGCAGCAGGCCAAGGGGGAAACTGTGCCTGCAGCTGTGGTGGGACGGCGCTTTACGCCCCGCCCTCGGAAGGCGGCGGGGTCCAGTCCGGCGAGATGTCCTCAAAAGAGGTGTAGGGGGAGATGTACATGAGCTCGGCCACGCCCACCGGGCCGTTGCGCTGCTTGCCGATGATGATTTCGGCCAGGCCCTGGGGCGGCCGCTCGGCGGGCTTCTGAAATTTGTACACGTCGTCGCGGTATACGAACATGATCACGTCCGCATCCTGCTCAATGGCCCCGGATTCGCGCAGGTCTGAGAGCATGGGGCGTTTGTCCCCGCGTTCTTCCACCTTGCGGTTGAGCTGGGCCAGGGCCACCACTGGGAGGTTGAGCTCCTTGGCAAGGCCTTTCAGGGAGCGGGAAATGTCCGAGATTTCCAGCTCGCGCGAATCCGTGCGGCGGCTGGTGCGCATGAGTTGGAGATAATCCACCACAATAAGGCCCAGGCCCTTTTCCGCTTTCAGGCGGCGGGCGCGGGCGCGCAGCTCCAGGGTGCTCAGGGCCGGGGTGTCGTCAATATAGATGGGCGCGCGGGCCACCACGTCCGCCGCCTCGTAGAGGCGCTGCCAGTCCTCGTCCGTGAGCAGGGAAGGCCGCCGCAGCTTGGAGAGATCCACCTTGCCCCACACGGCCAGCATGCGCTGGATGAGCTGCTCCTTGCTCATTTCCAGGGAGAACACGGCCACGGGCACGCCCTGGCGCACGGCGGCGTGCAGGGCCATGCACATGGAAAAGGCCGTCTTGCCCATGCTGGGCCGGGCCGCCACGATGATCAGGTCTGAAGGCTGGAGCCCCGCCGTGAGCTTGTCCAGGCGGGTGTAGCCCGTGGTGACGCCGGTGATGACGTCGCGGGCGTCGGCCAGTTTGGAGAGGTTGTCAAAAACTTTGTCCAGCAGCTCGCGCGTGGGGGTGAAGTCGCGCCCCACGGTGCGCTGGGAAATGGCAAAGACCGCCTGCTCCGAGGAATCCAGCAGGTCGCTCACCTCGCGGGAGGCGTCGTAGCAGTTGGCAATGATGCGGGAGCAGGCCTCGATGAGCCCGCGCTGCAAGGCTTTGTCCCGCACGATGGTGGCGTAGTATTCCGCATTGGCTCCGGAGACCACGGCCTGGGCCAGCTCGCCCAGGTACACGGCCCCGCCGGCCTCTTCCAGGCGGTTGCCGCTTTTGAGCTGCTCTGCGATGGAAAGGAGGTCAATGGGCGCGGATTTGCCGTACAGATCGAGGATGGCTTGAAAAATAACGGCGTGCGCCGGCAGGTAGAAGTCTTCGGGGGCCAGCTGACCTACCAGAATGTGCAGAAGCTGCGGCCGCAGCAGAATGCCGCCCAGCACGGCCTGTTCCGCTTCCACGCTGTGGGGCGGCACGCGGCGCACCAAGTCCTGCTGGGCGCGCTCCACCGTGCGGTTGACGCGGCCGGGAGCCTGAGTCGGCCCTCCCGACGGCACGCCCCCGGCCTCGCGGCCGGGGGCGTTGTTCATATCATGGGAGCCGGACACGCCGCACCCTTATTGGGCGGCGGAAGCGTCCACAGAGGCTTCCGCGGAAGCGTCGGCAGGAGCTTCGGCGGCGGTTTCGGCGGGTTCTTCCTCCACCACGGGCTGGTGGTCGGAGATGACCTTCACCGGCACCACGGCCACCACGCTGGCGTGCAGGCGCACGCGCACGGGGTGTTCGCCCAGGGTGCGGATGGGGGCGTCCATAAGGATGCGGCGGCGGTCCACTTCCACTCCCAGGGCGGCCAGAGCGTCGCCGATGATGGTGGAGGTCACCGAGCCGTAGAGCTTGTCGTTGTCGCCCACATGCATGGGAATGACCACGTCCAGCGCTTCCAGCCGGGCCTGCAGGCCCTGGGCTTCGGCGCGCAGGGCGTCCATGCGGGCCTGGAGCTTTTTACGCTCCTGCTCAAACACTTTGAGGTTGGCCGGGGAGGCCACCATGGCCAGCCCCTGGGGCAACAGGAAGTTGCGCCCGTAGCCGGGCTTGACCTCAACCACATCGCCAAGGGTGCCGAGATTTTCCACGTCGGCGCGAAGGATGAGTTTCATGGGCGCCTCCTTAAATGGTGCTCTTTTTCTTGACGCTGGAATCGTGCGTGGCGGTGTAGATGAGCATGGCCATCTGGCGGGCGCGCTTGATTTCGCGGGTCAGCAGACGCTGATGGTGGGCGCAGGTGCCCGTAATGCGCCGGGCGATGATCTTGCCGCGCTCCGTAATGAAGTCGCGCAGGATGTCGGGGCGCTTGTAGTCCAGGGGCAGTTCCTTATCGGCGCAGAAGCGGCAGAACTTGCGGCGCGGGGCGAATCTCTTTTTAAAAGCCATTTAGGCAACCTCCCCGGCCTCTTCGTCGGCCAGCTTGACGGTCACGAATTTGAAGATGCCGTCGGTAATGCGCACATTGCGTTCCAGCTCCGCCACCAGGGCGGCGGGGCCTTCATACTCCAGGCGCACATAGTAGCCGCGCATGAGCTTGTGCACGGGGTAGGCCAGGTCGCGCATGCCCCAGTGGTCCACAGCCGTGACGACGCCCTCCTGGCGCTCCACCACCGCGGTCAGCGCGCTGAGCACGCCCTCGCGGTTTTCGGCGGAAAGCTCCGGCGAAAGGAGCAGCAGGGTTTCAAATTTCCGCATGGTCGTTCTCCTTATGGATTGACAGCCCGCGCCGCAGGGCGCGAGCAAGGAACGGACTCTGTACAACCCTTCCGGTTCCGGTGTCAAGGGCCCGTCGCCGCATCAGCCGTACAGGCGGGGATTGGTGGCCCCCAGCAGGCAGAGCACTTCATACGAGATGGTGCCTAGGGTGTCGGCCAGGTCCTGCGCCGTCACGGGCCGTTCGCCCGGCTGGGCCGGGCCGCCCACAAGCCAGGCCGCGTCGCCCTCGCGCACCGGCGGCAGGCCGGTCACGTCGGCCATGATCATGCCCATGCAGATCCGGCCCACCTGCGGCGCGCGGCGGCCGTTGATCAGCAGGACCGCGCGCGTGGAAAGCGCCCGCGCGTAGCCCGTGGCGTAGCCGATGCCCACCACGGCCACCGTGGCGGGCGCTTCCGCCGTGAACAGGCGGCCGTAAGAAACGCTCTGCCCGGCCGCAAGCCGCCGCACCTGGATGACCGGCGCGCTTACGCTCATGGCCCATTCCAGGCCCAGGGCCGCGCCTTTGCCTTCCCAGGCCGTGCCCGCAAAGGGGTTGCCGCCGTAAAGGGCAATGCCGGGGCGGCACACGTCGTAATGCGCCTCCGGCCAGGCAATGGTGGCCGCCGAATTGGCCAGGGAGCGCTCCAGCCCCGGAAAAGCGTCGCGCAGCGTGGCCGTCATGGCCGCAAAGCGCTCCATCTGCCCGCGAGTGTAGGCCTCCTGCCCCGGCGTATCGGCGCAGGAAAGGTGCGAAAGCGCCATAACCGGCTCCAGCCCCTGGATGCCCCGCAGCCGTTCCACGGCCTGGGGCAGTTCCTCCTGCGTAAAGCCCAGGCGGCCCATGCCCGTCTCGCACTTGACAGCCACATGCAGGGTGCGGCCCGCGTGGCAGTGGGCGGCGGCCTTTTCCAAAGCTGTAAAACTGCCCACCACGGGGATCAGATCCTGCGCCGCGGCCCCCTGCCAGTCCACATCGTCCAAAGCCCCCAGCAGGACCACGATCTTCTGGCGCAGCCCGGCGTCGCGCAGGGCCATGCCCTCGGCCACCGTGCCCACGGCAAAGCGCCGGGCCCCGGCCTCGGCCAGGGTGCGGGCCACAGGCACCAGCCCATGGCCGTAAGCGTCTGATTTGATGACCGGCATGAGCGCGGCGGGCGCGCCCAGACGGGCAAAGTTGCGCCGCAGGGCTCCCAGGTCCACATGGCACACGGAAGGGGAAAAGGTACACTCGCTCATAAACTGTTCCTTGACACCTGCCGGCCGCACTGCGCCGGAAAAAGATGTTGCGCGGCCCAGGGCCGCGAAGCCGGGGCGGCCAGGGCCCCCCGCCTAGAGCAGATTAGCGTTGAGAATATGCATTCTCAACGTTTAAAACACGCTCGTTTCGCGTTTAACAGCGCAAATAAATTGCGTTTACGCCTCCACAGCGGGCGTCTGCTCACGCAGCCGCCAGGGCATTTCAAAGCTGAAATGCCCTAACGTGGAGCGGAAGTTTACCCCCATTGTTGCACGGGCACAAGAAGCCGCTCTTGCCAGGCCCCGCCCTTTGCGGCTACCCTCGCGCCATGACGCACCTCACCTTCACCCTGGAACACACGGACGGCGCGGCCCGCGCCGGGACCCTGCGCACGGCCCACGGCCCGGTGCCCACCCCCGTCTTCATGCCCGTGGGCACCGTGGGCTCCGTCAAAGCCCTGGCGCCGGACGATCTGCTGGCCATCGGCGCGCCCATCATCCTGGGCAATACCTACCATCTGTACCTGCGGCCCGGCCACGAGCTGGTGGCCCGGCGTGGCGGCCTGCACAACTTTGCCGCCTGGCCCGGCGCTATCCTTACGGACAGCGGCGGCTTCCAGGTCTTCAGTCTCAGCTCCCTGCGCAAAATCCGGGAAGAAGGCGTGGAGTTCCGCTCCCATCTGGACGGCTCCCGCCACCTCTTCACCCCCGAAAGCGTGCTGGAAATCCAGCGCGCGCTGCATTCCGACGTCATGATGGTGCTGGACGAGTGCGTGCCTTTCGGCGCGGACTACGCCTATACCGAGCGCTCCCTGGCCCTGACCGGCCGCTGGGCGCGCCGGGCGCGGGCCGCCTACCCCGCGGGCACGGCCCGCAACCTGCTTTTCGGCATCGTGCAGGGGGGCTTTTTTAAGGATCTGCGCCAACGTTCGGCCGAGGAAATCTGCGCCCTGGATTTTGACGGCTTCGCCATCGGCGGTCTCTCCGTGGGCGAACCCAAGCCGCAGATGTACGATCTGCTCTACCATACCGCTCCCCTCCTGCCGCGCGAAAAACCCCGTTACCTCATGGGCGTGGGCACGCCCCTGGACATCGTTACCGGCATCCACGCCGGGGTGGACATGTTCGACTGCGTGCTGCCCACCCGCAATGCCCGCAACGGCACCCTCTACACCTCTCACGGCAAGGTCAACATCAAGCGGCGCGAATACGCCGAAGACGACCGCCCCCTGGACCCCTGCTGCCGCTGTTACACCTGCCGCACCTTTACCCGCGCCTACCTGCGCCACCTCTTCGCCAGCCAGGAGCTGCTCGCCTTCCGCCTCAATTCCCTGCACAACCTTACCTATTTTATGGATCTGGTCCGCGGCGCGCGCGAGGCCATCCTCCAGAACCGCTACAACGACTACCTGGCCCGCATCGCCGCCCTCTACCCCGATGAGGCCGCCCGCGCCGCCGCAGGGTAAGCCGGCGCACCTTCTGGCCGCGGCTGCTTGACACATTTCAAGAGTTGTTGAAATATACGCCATGACAAGCCAGCAAGCCATCGACGTCTTCAACGCCCTGGCCTCAGACGTGCGCCTGCCCCTCTTCCGGCTTCTGGTCCGCCACGCGCCGGAAGGCCTCGTGGCCGGCGAAATCGCCGCGCACCTGGGGCAGACCCACACAAACCTCTCTTTTCACCTTAAGGAGCTGGTCCATGTGGGCCTTATCACGCGGGAAAAAGAAGGCCGTTGCGTACGCTACCGGGCCGATATCCCCCTCATGCTCGAAACCGTGGCCTACCTCACGGATCAATGCTGCGCCGGCCATCCGGAGCTCTGCCGCCGCTTCCGCGCGGCCAGCCCCGTGCCCCAGGGCGTGCTGCCCGACCTGCCTGGGGTGAACGGCCAGGGGTGAACGCCTCAGGCCGTGGGACGGAACCCGGATCAGGCCCTGCGTCCGGCCCACGGCGCAGCGGCTAGAGCAGATCAACGTTGAGAACAGGCATTCTCAAAGTTTACGACACGCTTGCTACGGCGCTTAACAGCGCAGATAAATTGCGCTTACACCTTCGCGGCGGGCGTCTGCAGCAGCGCGGGAGCGGGAAGGCCCGGCCGGCAGATTGGGATGGAGAGGCCTGGCTGGCGGCGGCAGACGCCGGGCCGCGCACAGCCCAGCGTCCCCCATGGGCGGGCGTAGCGCCCCCTGATGGGCGGCGTGCGCGATAATATGTCAATATGTCTTGAATAGTCATAATGAAGGAGCGGAACATGGCAACGGAAAACAGTTCTCAAAATCCGCAGCAAGTGCGGGAAATCGTGCGCACCGGCTACGCGGCCATCGCCACGGGGCAGCGCTGCTGCTGCTCCAGCCGCCGCAGCGGGCAGGACGACCCCCAGCGTCTGGCCCAGGCCATGGGCTACGACGCGGCGAGCCTGGCCAACCTGCCTGAAGGAGCCAACATGGGCCTTTCCTGCGGCAATCCTGTGGCCATGGCGGCCCTGCAGGAGGGGCAGCGGGTGCTGGATCTGGGTTGCGGCGGCGGGTTTGACGTTTTTCAGGCCGGGCCGCGCGTCAAGGCCGCAGGCCGGGTCATCGGCGTGGACATGACCCCGGAAATGCTGGCCAAAGCCCGCCGTAACCTGGTTGCCTACCGGCAGGATTCCGGTCTGGACAACGTGGAGTTCCGCCTGGGGGAGATCGAGCACCTGCCCGTGGCCGACGCCAGCATCGACGTGGTGCTTTCCAACTGCGTCATCAACCTTTCCCCGGACAAGCCCCAGGTCTGGCGCGAAGTTTTTCGCGTGCTGCGGCCCGGCGGCAAGGCGGCTGTCTCAGATCTGGCCCTGCTCCAGCCTTTGCCCGAAGGCGTGCGTGCCATGGCCGCGGCCCTGGTGGGCTGCGTGGCCGGAGCCGTTCTGGTGGACGAAGTGCGCCGCCTGGTGGAGGATGCGGGCTTTACCAACGTGGTCTTGCGGCCCAAGCCCGACTATGTGCGCCATATGCAGGACTGGAACGATCCCCTCTACCGCGACGTCGCCCAGGCCTTGCCGGAAGGCGCGTCCCTGGCCGACTATGTCGTCAGCCTTTCCGTAGAGGCCCATAAGCCGGCATAGACGCGGAGAGGAGAGCGGTTTTTGTGGGGGGCTTGCCGGGGGTTATGCGCTTTCCCGGGCGCGCAGCAGCAGGGCCAGGCGACGGGCCACGGGGTCGGGTTCGGTCTCCGCATTTCGCCAGTGGGCGGCGGCGTGATCCGCCACGCGGGCCAGCGCGTCCAGGGCTTCCTCCACACTGTCCACCCAGGCGCTTACCGCCCCATGCAGCATGAGCCCCGCGCCCTCCAGCGGCCCGCGAATGCCCAGCACGGGCACGCCGGCCCCGGCGGCCAGGCCCACCTCCACGCCGGCATCCTGCCCGGACGCGCCGTAATAAATGACCAGATCCGCCGTGAGGCAGGCGTCCCGGCAAAAGGCGTAGATCTGCCCGCCGTCCTGATCCGTATCCATCCAGATGCGCCGTTCCAGGGGCGTGAGCCCCGGCGGGGGCGCGGCTTTTTCCGTCCAGTCCAGCAGGCTGCAGCCCAGGGCCCGCAGCTCGCGCCCCAGCAGCCGCACCCCGTGCTTGTGTTTGAACGAGGCCGCCACATATATCGTCAACATGCGCTCTCCCGCTTTAAGGGATTTCAGAACTGCCGCCAGAACAAACGCTGGCGGCAGGGCGCAGCATAGCGGGAAAGACCGCAACGGGGAAGGAGGGAAGAGACGCCGCAAGAACCCAGGCGCTGCGCAGCAAGCCGGACTTTTGCGGCATCCTTATAAAAGCCCCTCCTGAAAAACGCATGAGGGGCTTTATGTTTCGCTTGCATATCAAGCGGTTATAGCCTTTGGTGCGAGAGGGGGGACTTGAACCCCCATACCTGTGGTGCTGGATTCTAAGTCCAGTGCGTCTGCCTATTCCGCCACTCTCGCAAAAAGCGGGTCTGCATACCATACGGCCGGGCGGGCCGCAAGACGCAGAGCCGCGGCCCGTGCAACGCGGCAAGGGCTCTCGCATGCCGCCGGGCCGGATTGCCGACGCGACCCGCCGCCAACCGTCCGCGCCGTGCGCTATTCCAGCAACAGGGCCACGCCGTCGGTGCGGGCGGGCATAACCTCGCCCACCTCGGCGGCCAGATCTCCGCCCGCCAGCAGTTGCGCCCGCGCCGTCGCCACGGCCTCCGGCGGTACGGCCAGCAGCAGCCCGCCGGAGGTCTGGGCGTCAAAAACCAGGCTTTCCAGCGCTTCGTCCACGCCCTGCGCCGTCAGCGTGCGGCAGGCGCAGTGCCTGCGGTTCAGGTGGCTGCCTGCGGGGATAAGCCCGTCGCGGGCGTACTCCAGGGCGCGGGGCAGCAGGGGCAGGGCCGCGGTGGAAAGGCGCACGCAAACATTGGAGGCCAGGGCCATTTCCAGCGTGTGCCCGCCCAGGCCGAAGCCCGTAATATCCGTAGCCGCCGTCAGGCCCAGCTCGCGGATGACCGCGCCGCCCACGGCGTTGAGCCGGCCGCACCAGCGCGCAAGCTCGGCCTCGCTGGCCGCCGCCTCCTCCCACCCGGCCTTGACTGCCGTGGAAAGCACCCCCGTGCCCAGGGGCTTGGTCAGCAGCAGGATCTGACCGGGCGCAAGGCCGTCGTTGCGGGCAATGCGCGCGGGGTCGATGACGCCGGTCACGGCCAGGCCGTATTTGAGCTCTTCGTCCTGCACAGTGTGCCCGCCGGCCAGCACGGCCCCGGCCTCGTTCAGGGCCGCCAGGCCGCCCCGCAGCACGGCCGCCAGCACGCCTTCGGGGTCGTCCTCCGCCAGGGCCGGGGGAAAGAAAGCCAGGTTCATGGCGCTCCACGGCTCGCCGCCCATGGCGTAGATGTCCGAAAGGGCGTTGGCCGCCGCAATGCGCCCAAAGGCAAAGGGGTCGTTCACAATGGGCGTCAGCACGTCCGCGCTTTGCACCAGGGCGCGGCCCGGCGGCACGCGCAGCACGGCCGCGTCCTCGTTGCGGGCGCGTCCGGCCAGCACGCGGGCTTCCAGATCCGGCCGCCCGGAGGCGGGCAGCGCGGCTAAAAGACGCTCCAGGGCCCCTGGAGCCAGCTTGGCCGCTCAACCGGCGGCGTGGGCTTTTTCCAACAACTTCATAACGGCTCCAGGGGTGTGGGGTGAGGGAAAGATCTGACTGGCGTTTCAGGACAAATTGTACCGCGAGAACAGGGCGTCCCAGGGTGCAGGGACCGGCAGCGCCCCACGCCGCTGTCGGTCCCTGCGGCCGTTACAGCACGTCCAGGCTGTGCAGGGCGTCCAGCACGTCCTCCACGGGCAGCGAATCCAGGCAGGCCTGGGGCGGCCTGGGGTACTCGAAGCCCAGATTCAGGTAGGCGTAGGGTCCGCGGTGCGGCAGCAGGCTGCGCGTATGCGGTCCCACGGGGCCCCAGCGCAGAGGGTTTGTGGGCCCGTTGAGCGCCACCGTGGGCGCGCCCGCCAGAGCCGCCAAGTGCATGGTGCCCGTATTGACCGCCGCCACAGCGGCCGCATGGGCGAACAGGCAGGCCAGATCGCTCAGGCTGCCCGCGCCCGCCAGCGACGCCGCCGGGCAGTCCGGACGCTCCCGCAAGAAGGCCGCCGTGCGCGCCGCGTCTCCGGGCCCGCCCGTGAGGCAGACCTGGAAGCCGCGTTCCGCCAGGCGGCGGCTCAGCGCCTCCCAGTGGGCGGCGGGCCATTCCTTGAGCCAGGATTGCGTGCCCGAAGGCCACATGTGCAGGCAGACACAGCGCTCAGGCGGGGCCGACACGCCGGCCCGGGCCAGGAAAGCCGCGGCGCTCGCCGCCGTGTCGGGGGGCAGAAGCAGCCGGGGCGCGCCCGTAAGATCGGGGTAAAGGGTCCGGCCCAGGGCCAGAAAATTTTCCACTTCGTGGCGGCGGTTGCTGTGGCACGCCGTGCGGTCGTAGCCCCAGGCCCGGCACTGCCCCGGCGTGGCAAACCCCACAGTTTGTTTTGCGCGGGAAAAATTGCACAGGATGGCCCCCAGCCGCGCCCACTGGCTGGCGTCCATCAGCAGGTCCAGCCGCTGGCTGCGCAGCCAGCGGGCCATGGCCGGCACCTGCCGGATGCCGAAGGCCGCCGTGACGTCCAGGCCGGGCGTTAACGCGGCGGCCTGGGCGTTGGCGCGCGAGGTCAGCAGCACAAAGGTCGCCTGGGGCAGGCGCTCCCGCAGGGCGGCAATGCAGGCGGAAAACAGCAGCAGATCGCCAATGGCCCCCAGGCAGAGAAAGCCCACCCGTTGCGGTGGTTCCGCGCCCTGGCCGCGGCCCGCGCGCCACAGAGCGCTGACCGCGGCCAGGGGCACGCCCGCCCAGCGGTCCAGGGCGCGGAGCAGGGCATTGCTGCGTTCAGCCATCAGTAGGCTCCATAGCCGGTAAGCACCACCGGCACGGTTCTGGCCAGAATCCAGAGATCCATCCACACGGACCAGTTGCTGATATAGTAATGGTCGTAAGACACCCGCTCCGCATAGGAAGTGTCATTGCGGCCGGAAACCTGCCACAGGCCGGTGATGCCGGGGCGGACCAGACAGTACTCTTCGTACACGGGGCCGTATTTTTCTTTTTCGTTGGCGACGATGGGGCGCGGCCCCACCAGGCTCATATCGCCTGCGACCACGTTAAGCAGCTGGGGTAGCTCATCCAGACTCAGCTTGCGCAGCACGCGCCCCACACGGGTGATGCGGGGATCGTTTTTCAGCTTCTGGTCTCTGAGCCATTCCTCGTGCAGGGCGGGGTCTGCGCGCAGCAGATCCTGCAGCACTGCGTCCGCACGGTCGACCATGGTGCGGAATTTGAAAATGCGGATCTCCCGTCCGCCGCGTCCCACGCGGCTCTGGCGGAAAAAGATGGGGCCGCGGCTGTCCAGCCGGATGCAGAGGGCCAGAAAAAGCCCCAGCGGCAGCAGCACCAGAGACCCCAGGAGGCAGAGCAGCAGGTCCATGCCGCGCTTGAAGCGCAGGCGGCGTTTGTCGCGCAGGTTCTGGCGCACCAACAGGCCCACGGCCTGGCCCAGGTCACGCGGGGTAAGCCAGTGCACCCGGAAGCCGTCGCCGAAAATAGGCACCACCAGGATGCGCTGAAAATGGCGGCTGGCCTCGGTGATGTAGTCCTGCGGCTGCTCCTGGCCGGTGGCTTGCAGGAACAGGGCAATGGCCTCAGGGTGGCGGGCCGCCGCAGTGGCGAACAGCGCGCGCAGGGCGGCCGGATCCTGCGGCAGGGCCCGGATGGCCACGGGCTTGAGGTCGCGTTCCGGATGGCGCTTGAGGTAGTGCCAGAATTCGCGGCCGTCCTGGCCGCAGTCAAAAATGATCAGCGGGCTGCCCCACCACCGGCTGCGCGCGAACCGGCGGCGGCACAGGCTGCGCGCCCAGGGCAGGGTAAAGGCGCTGCAGGCCCAGCTGCCCGTAAGCACGATGCGCGAGTAAACGTCGCCCGTTTTGGAAAGGAACAGGGCCGCCACAATGCAGCCGTAGAGCAGGCAATCGAGCTGGAACAGGGCGCGCACCTCGCGGTGCGGCGGCAGGCTGACGCTGGGGTAAAGCCCCAGGCCCCCGGCCAGGAGCGGCCCCAGCACCAGCAGCAGGGGCAGCACCCATTGGTAGAGCACGGGGTCCACGCCGCCGAAGGCGGCGCGCAGCAAAAAGACGGCCATGGCCGTGCCGGTAAGGGCCAGCAGGTCTGCCAGGCAGAGTAGGGCGTTTTGCGGCGCGAAGCCCAAAAAGCGCAGGGCGCGGACCCAGAAAGGCGGATAGTGCATGACGGGACGGCTTGTTGGTTGGTTGGTGCAGGGCGCGCAGGCGCGACAACGCCTTCCAGCATACACTGAACAGGGCGTGACGGCAACGTCCGCCCGGGCCGCGGACGCGCCGCCTTGCGCGCCGCCGGGCCGCCGCCTGTTATCCCCTTGTGCGGCCCCTTGCAGGCCCTTGCGGGCAAAAGGCCTGCGGATGCGGACAGCCCTGCGGAACGCCTTGCGCGCCGCCGGGGGCGCGGGGCCTCGCCCGAAGCCAGAGTCCTTGCCACTGTCGCTGGCTTCTGGTAGGCTGATTCCTTGTTTTGCCGCCGTTTGTGCGGCACGGGGTATGACGGCGGGCGTGCGCCGCCGTGTTCGTCCATATTTTTTGCCAGGGGGAACCGAGTATGAAGAGATTTTTTGTCTGCGTGGCGCTGGCCGCCGTGCTGGCCGCCGTGCCCGCCTTTGCCAAAAAAACCTATGTTAACGGCATTGACCCCAACTATCCGCCCTTTGCCTATGTGGATGAAAAAACCGGTCAGCCCGCCGGCTTTGACGTGGACTCCATGACCTGGATTGCCAAGCACATGGGCTTTGAAGTGACCCACAAGCCCCTGGCCTGGGACGGCATCATCCCCGCGCTGCTGGCCAAGCAGATCGACATGGTGGATTCCGGCATGAGCATCACCCCGGAACGGGCCAAGATGGTGCAGTTTTCCGAGCCGTACTGGACGGTTTCGCGCGTCTTTGTGGTGCCCGCCGATTCCAAGCTGACCCCCAAGGACATTCTGAGCCAGAAGATCAAACTGGGCGTGCAGCGCGGCACCTCTGAAGCCAACGCCATCAAAAAGGAGCAGGAAGCCAAGGGCTATCCCTTTGAGCTGCGCTTCTACGACTCCGCCCCGCTGGCTGTGGAAGACCTGCTTAACGGCCGCATCCAGGCCGCCCTCATGGACGAGCTGCCCGCGGACGACGCCATCGCCCACGGCCGCGCCGTGAAAAAGGCCGGAACCCACGGCGTGCCGGATCAGTTCGGCGTGGCCATGCGCAAGGACGACAAAGAGCTCCACAAACTGGTCAACGAGGGCTACAAAAAGCTCATGGCCGATCCCTACTGGAAAGAACTCCAGAAGAAGTATCTGAACAAGTAAGCCGCTCCGGCGGCCTTTTTACGGGCGCGGACCGTCGCAAGGGCGGCCCGCGCCCCCACCTTTCCGCCCCATTGCCTATGCACGCACTGCTGGTTGTTTATAATGCCCTGCCCTCCATGCTGGCGGGCAGCCTGGTTACCATGGGCAACGTGGCCGTGTCGCTGGGCATGGGGCTTGCGCTGGGCGTGCCGCTGGCCGTGGGGCAGGTCTATGGCGGGCCCTGGCTGCGGCGGCTGGCCGCGCTCTACGTCTGGTTTTTCCGCGGCGTGCCCATCTTGGTGCTGCTGTTTTTGTGCTACGGCCTGTTCATGAGCCTGGGCCTGCCCGTGGATCCATTCATTGCCTGCTGTCTGGTGCTGGGCTGCACCAGCACGGCCTACCAGTCCCAGATTTTCCGCGGGGCCATGGAAAGCCTGCCGCGCGGGCAGCTCAACGCCGCCCTGGCTCTGGGCATGGGCGAGCGCACGGGCATCTGCTGCATTGTGCTGCCGCAGGCCCTGCGCCTTTCCATCCCCGGCTGGGCCAACGAATTTTCCATCCTGCTGAAGGATTCGGCCATCTGCTATGTGCTGGGCACCCAGGACATCATGGCCCGCACGTCCTTTGCCGCGGCCCGCACGCACGAACATCTGGCCCTGTACGCGGCGGCGGGCGCCCTGTACTGCCTGCTGACCCTGGTGGTGCTGCGCTTTTTGCGCCGTCTGGAAGAAAAAGTTCAGGTGCCGGGCTACGCTGCGGGCTCGGGCCTGGACGGCATGGAGATGGGGTAAGATGAACGCGGATTCTCAGGCTGTGCTGCAGGTGGAGCATATCTCCAAGGCCCTGGGCGGCAAGACCATTCTGGACGATTGTTCCCTCGCCGTGCGCCGGGGCGAGCTTAAGGTGCTCATCGGGCCTTCGGGCGCGGGCAAGAGCACGTTTTTGCAGTGCATCAACTGCCTTATCCCGCCGGACGCGGGCGAGATCCGCCTGGAGGGAAAGCCGCTGAACCGCGCCAGCAAGCCCGCGCTCTGCGCCTTTCGCGCGCAGGTGGGCATGATTTTTCAGGATTTCAACCTCTTTGACCACCTTACCGCTGAGGACAACGTGGCCATAGCCCTGCGCAAGGTGCGCGGCATGTCCGCCGCGGCGGCCAAGGCGCGGGCCCAGGAAGAGCTGGCCCGCGTGGGCCTGGCCCGGCGGGCGCTGCTCTATCCGGCCCAGCTTTCCGGCGGGCAGAAGCAGCGGGTGGCCATTGCCCGTGCTCTGGCTATGGACCCCAAGGTTATTCTGCTGGACGAGCCCACCTCAGCCCTGGACCCGGAGCTGGTGGGCGAGGTGCTGGCCGTGATCCGCGATCTTGCCGACGGCGGCATGACCATGGTCATGGCCACCCACCAGATGGATTTTGCCCGCGCCCTGGCCACGGAAATCGTCTTTATGGAGCACGGCAGGCTTATTGAGCAGGGCGCGCCCCAGGACCTTCTGGCCGCAGGGGCCAATACCCGCACGCGGGATTTTTGCCAGCGCCTGCTGGAGATGGGGGCCTAGGTGCTGGACACGGCCTTTTTTGCCCACGACCTTTTGCCCGCTCTCAACCGGGGGCTTATGGTCTCTCTGGCGCTCATCGTGCCGGCGGCCAGCCTGGGCTTTGCGGGCGGGGTGCTGCTGGGCTGCGCGCGGGCTTTCGGGCCGCGCTGGCTGCGCCGCCTGGGCAACGGCTACACCTCTCTGGTGCGGGGCGTGCCGCTGGCCGTGCAGCTTATGCTCATTTACTACGCCCTGCCCAAGCTGGGCATCTTTTTCCCGCCGTATGGGGCAGCCCTGACCAGTTTTATTCTCTGCACGGCGGCCTACCAGTCGGAATACATCCGGGGGGCGCTGCTCTCCATCCGGCAGGGGCAGATCAGGGCGGCCCAGGCCCTGGGCTTCAGCACCTGGCAGACCGTGGCCTGGATTGTGGTGCCCCAGGCGGCGCGGCGCGCCCTGCCCGGCTGCGGCAACGAGGTCGTCTACCTCATCAAATACAGCTCCCTGGCCTACCTGGTCACCTGTATGGAGCTTATGGGCGAGGGCAAGGTGGTGGCCTCGGACACCTTTCGGTTTACGGAAGTTTTTTTGACCGTGGGCGCGTATTATCTGGCCCTGGTCACCCTGGCCACCTTTCTGCTGCGCTGGCTGGAGCGCCGCTGCCATGTGCCCGGCTTCGGCGCGCGCTGAGGCCGGGCCGCAACGGCCCCCTGGCGGGGGCAGGAGCCGGGGCGTCGGGCTTTTGCTCCGCCGCGGACGCTTGACGCGGAGCGGACGGGCGTGTATGTAGCTTCTTCCATATTCAACGCCAGGGCCTGGCCGTCATTCCCGCGTCTCAAAGACCTGGGCGGCCCCGGAAACCGCGTCGCCCGGCGTGCCGCCAGGCGGGTTGCCCGCCGGAAATTTTAAGGAGAGCGTCATGAAAAGAACCTACCAGCCGAGCAAGATCAGAAGGGCGCGCACCCACGGCTTCCGTGCCCGCATGGCCACGCCCGCGGGCCGCGCCGTGCTGCGCCGCCGTCGCGCCAAGGGCCGCAAGCGTCTCAGCGCCTGAGGCTGACGGGGCGGGGCAGCCCGTCCTGTCGGAAGCATCCATGCGCCCCCACGCGCTGCCCCGGCAGCTCCGGATCCGCCGTCGGGCGGAATATACGGCCTGTTACGAGCGGGGCAGGCGCTTCCATACGGAACATTTCCTCGTTTTCGTGCTGTCGGGCGCGCAGCCTGAAGCCAGCGCGCGCACGGGCATGGCCGTTTCCCGCAAAGTGGGCAAGGCTGTGACGCGCAACCGCGTCAAACGGCTGCTGCGGGAGTTTTTTCGCCTGCACCGTGAGGAACTGCCTGTGGGCGTCCACATTGTTGCCGTTGCCAAAAAGCACGCCGGACAGGTCGCACTGGATCTGACCGGCGTGACCGCCGAGCTTTTGCCGCCGCTCCGGCGTCTGGCCCGGCGCGCGCCGGGCCGGCCGGCGCCGGAAGGACAGCCATGAGCCGCATACTGCGCCAGTTGTGCGTTTTTCCCATCCGCATCTACCAGTATTGCATTTCGCCGGTACTTCCCCCCGCCTGCCGTTTTACCCCCACCTGTTCCGCCTATGCCGTAGAGGCCGTCATGACCCACGGCGTGCTGCGGGGCGGCTGGCTGGCGCTCAAGCGCCTGGCCCGCTGTCACCCCTGGGGCGGATCGGGCTATGATCCCGTACCACCACCGCGGCGTCGCCGCCATACGCCGCCATTGTCCCAGGAGTAAAGGCCCCCATGCAAGACGGAAAAAATCTGGTCATTGCCATTGTTCTCTGCTTGGTCGTCATCGTGGGCTGGAGTTATCTGGCCGAATATATGGGCTGGGTGCAGAAGCCGGATCCGGCCGTCGTGGCCCAGCAGCAACTGGCCCGCGAGCAGCAGGCCCAGCAGGCGGAGGCGCAGCGGCAGGCCCAGGAGGCGGCCCGGCAGGAAACCCTGGCCGTGCCTGCTTTCACGCCTTCTTCGGGGCAGGACATCACGGTGCGTTCGCCGCTCTATGAGGCGGTGCTCTACAGCGGCGGCGGCGCGTTGCGCTCCTTCAAACTCCACAATTATCACACCACCATCGCCAGGGACGCGCCCCAGGTCAATATGGTGGATCCCCAGACCGCGCGGGTGGCGCCCCTGGGCCTGGTCATCAACAGCCAGCCCTCCTGGAGCACGGGCCAATGGAGCGTGGACGCCGGCAAGGAGGGCCTCAGCCTGGAGAAAGGCCAGCAGGGCGTGCTGCGCCTGGTGGGACAGGTGGACGGCCTTACCGTGGTGCGCGAGCTCACCTTCAGCGCGGACACCTATCTTATCCGCGAAACCGTGCGCCTGGCCAACCAGACGGATCAGGCCCGCAGCGTGCGCCTGAGCTACACCGTGGCCGCCGACGGCAGCAACTCCTCAGGCAGCCGCTACGACCTCATGCGCGTGGCCTGGGACAACGACGGCAGCCTGAGCGAGGAATCCTCCGCCAAGACCCTGGAGGAATCGGGCGTGCAGGCCACGGGCAAGATCTACTGGGCCGGGGCCATGAGCACTTATTTTCTCTCGGCCGTGCTGCCCGGCGAGGCGGCTAACCTGACGGTTAAGGGCCGCCTGCAGCAGGGCACCTACCGCGCCGCCGTGGAGGAGCCCGAAACCGTGCTCGCCCCCGGCGAACAGCGGGAGCTGCGCGTCTCCTACTGGCTGGGGCCCAAGGTGCGCAGCGATCTGGCCGCCGTCTCCGGCGAGCTGGTCAAAAGCATCGACCTCGGCATGTTCCACCTCATTGCCAAGGGCTTGCTCTGGCTGCTGGAATTCTTCCAGAAATACGTCCACAACTGGGGCGTGGCCATCATTCTGCTGACGGTGCTCATCAAGGCCGTGTTCTGGCCGCTCACGGCCAAGAGCTACGCTTCCATGGAAAAGATGAAGAAGCTCCAGCCCCTGATGGGCAATATCCGTGAGAAGTATAAGAACGACAAGGAAATGATGAACAAGGAGGTCATGGCGCTGTATAAGACCTACGGCGTCAACCCCGCCAGCGGCTGCGTGCCCATCCTCATCCAGATGCCCGTCTTCTTCGGTCTGTACCAGGCGCTGCTCACCTCCATTGAGCTGCGGCACGCCTCCTTTATCAGCACTCTGCCGGGCACAGACCTCATCTGGCTGGCGGACCTTTCCGCCAAAGATCCGTATTACATCACCCCCATCATCATGGGCGTGACCATGTTCGTGCAGCAAAGGCTGAGCCCCCCGGCCACCGACCCCACGCAGCAGAAAATCATGATGTTCCTGCCGCTGATCTTTACCGTGCTCTTTTTGGGCTTTCCCGCGGGCCTGGTGGTCTACTGGCTGGTCAACAACATTCTGTCCATTGCGCAGCAGAAGATGATGGCCAAAAAATTCAAGACCCTGGCCGACGGCAAATAAGCCAGCGACCCTGGGGACCCATAGAGGTAGACATGGAAGGGTTCAAAGAATTCCAGGGCAAGGATCTGGACGACGCCATCCGGGAAGCCTGCGAGTACTTCAATACGGCGCGCGAAAAACTGGAAATCGAAATTGTGCAGGACGCCAAGTCCGGCATCTTCGGCATCGTGGGCGCGCGTAAGGCCAAGGTCCGCGCCCGGCGCGTGGAGCTGCGCGAGGCCGTGGCCAGCATCCTGGGCAAAAACGGGGCGGCCGCGGGCCGTGCCCCGCGCGAGGCCGGGCGCGACGCGCCGCGGGAACCCCGCGAAACGGCGGAGGCGGCCTCACGGCATGGCGATAAACCCGCGCCACGGCCGGGCGAGGCAGAGCCCCCCGCCGCAGCTGCGCCCCAGGCGCGCCCTGCGGCGCGCCCCGCGTGCCGGAGCGCGGCCCAGGCCCCCGCAGCCGCCGCGCCGGAACAGACTCAGGACAAAATTGCGGCCCCTGTCAGGCCCGCGCCGGAAGGTTCCGACGCCCCGCAGCCCGCCCCTGAGGGACGGCGTCGCCGGGGCGTGCAACCCGGCAAAGAGGCTTGCGCCGCAGCGGAATCCGCGTCGGGCGACGGCCGCGCCGCCTGCCAGAGCCGCAGGCGCGGCCAGGCCGCTGCGGCGGCATCCCGGCCTGCTCCCGCCGCAGGCGCGGCTGCCGAGGCCTCTGCCTCCGGCGAGAGCCTGGAAGAGGATTTTGCCGACGCAGGCCTGCCCCTGACCCCGCTGGAGCAGTTGGATCTGGCCCGGCTGGAGGCCCTTGCCCGCGAGGCCGTGGGCAACCTGGTGCGCCCCATTGTGGGCGGCGAGGCCCGGATAGACGTGCGCGTGGACGACGGCCGCGTTTTTGTGGGCGTGGACTGCGATGCGGATCCCGGCCTGCTCATCGGGCGGGAAGGCCAGACCCTGGCGGCTTTGCAGTACATGGTTTCGCGCATTGTTTCCCGCGGCATGAATGCCGCTGTGCGCGTGCAGCTGGACGCGGGCGCGTACCGCCAGCGGCAGGAAGAAAAACTGCGCGAAATGGCCCTGGCCCTGGCGGAAAAAGTGCGCCAGACCGGCCGTTCGCTTTCCACCCGTCCCCTGTCTTCCTACCACCGCCGGGTGGTGCACGTCTGCCTGCAGGAGCTGAGCGACGTGCAGACCCGCAGCAGCGGCGATGGCCCCCTGAAGCGGGTAGTCATCATGCGCAGGAAGGGTGAAAAGGCCTGAAGACGCCATGAACCCCGCGGTCATGAACTCTGCGGCCCAAGGCGGCGCTGCCGCCGCCGATCCGGCCAGCGCTGCCGCGGGCGCGCCGTCCGCCGAAGCGGCGGCGCAAGGGGCAACCATTGCGGCCATAGCTACGGCCTCCGGCGCGGGGGCCATCGGCATTGTGCGCTTGTCCGGTCCCGAAGCCAGGGCAGTGCTGGGGCGGCTGTTCCGCCCCGCTGCGGCGTCATTCAAAGATTTTCAGCCCTGGGTGCTGCACCGGGGCCGGGCGCTGGACGCCGAGGGTGCGCCCCTGGACGACGTTCTGGCCGTGTTCATGCCCGGCCCGCGCACCTTTACGGGCGAGGACATGGCCGAAATTCAGTGCCACGGCGGCCCCCTGGTGGTGCAGGCCCTGCTGGAGAGCGCGCTGCGCCACGGCGCGCGCCAGGCGGCGCGGGGGGAGTTTTCCCGCCGGGCCTTCTGCAATGGCCGCATGGACCTGAGCCAGGCCGAGGCCGTGGCCGAGCTCATTGCCGCGCCCTCGCGCGAGGCCCTGCGCTACGGCCTGAACCGCCTGGACGGCCTGCTGGGCCGCCGTACGGCCGACCTGCGCCGGGAGCTTGAGGCCCTGCGCGCCCAGGTCTGTCTGGCCGTGGATTTCCCTGAAGACGAGGTGGAAGATCTGCCGCGCGGGAACTTTGCCGCCTCCGTGGCGCAGGTGGCCGCGGCCGTGCGGGCCCTGCTGGCCGGGCAGCGCCGCGCGCGGCTTATGCAGCAAGGGGCGCTGGTGGTGCTGGCCGGGGCCGTCAATGCGGGCAAGTCCAGCCTGCTCAACGCTCTGTTGGGCCGCAATCGGGCCTTGGTTACGGATATCCCCGGCACCACCCGCGATTTTCTGGAAGAAAGCTGCGACCTGGAGGGCCTGCCCGTGCGCCTGACGGATACGGCGGGCCTGCGGGAGGCGGCCGGAGCCGTGGAGGCCCTGGGCGTGGCCCGCAGCCGGGAAAAGCTGGCCGAGGCCGACGCCGTGGTGCTGGTGCTGGACGGCGCGCGCCTGGGCGAAGCCGGGGCCGCCGCTGCCGCGTGCCCTGACCCGGCCGCGGCGGAGGTGCTGGCCGCTGTGGGGGCAACGCCGCTGCTGGCGGTCTGGAACAAGTGTGATCTGTGCCTGCCCCGCGTTTTCCCGCCCCGCTGGCTGGGGCAACGCCCCTGTTGCGCAGTGAGCGCCCTTTCCGGTACACATATGGAGGCGCTGGCCGCCGCCCTGCGCTCCCTGCTGTTGGGGACGGCTGCGGCCGCCGACGCCGGGGAGCTTGCGCCCAACCGGCGGCAGGCCCTGGCCCTGGAAGCGGCCCTGGAGGAGCTGGATCTGCTTGCGCAGGACATCCTGGCCGCCGCTCCTTACGATTGCTGCGCGGCGCGCCTGGATACGGCCGCCGCCCGCCTGGGGGAAGTGACGGGCCTTTCCACCCCCGCCCAGGTGCTGAACGCCATTTTTGACCAATTCTGCATTGGCAAGTAGCTGTTATGGATATGGATTTTCTGCGTCGCCGACTGAGCAGCGATGAAATCAACGCCATGCCCCTGTACCACTATACAGGGCCCGTGCACGTTATCCGCTGCCTGGAGGATTGGGAGCAGGCCCTGCCGGACCTGCGGGACGAGGGCCTGCTGGGCTTTGATACGGAGACGCGCCCTTCGTTCCGCAAAGGGCGGCGCAACGCCCCGGCACTCATCCAGCTGGCCACGGCCCAGGCCGTGTACCTGGTGCAGCTTGCCAAGCTGCCCTTTGGCGCGCCGGTGGTGGAAATTCTCGCCAATCCCTCCCAGGTCAAAGCCGGGGTGGGCATAGGCGACGACATGCGCGACCTGGCCCGGCTGCACGCCTTTGAACCGGCCGGACTGGTGGACCTGGGGGGCGTGGCCCGCGCGCACCGTCTTTCCAGCCAGGGCCTGCGCACCCTGGCGGCCAATTTTTTTGGCTGGCGCATCTCCAAGGGTTCGCAGTGCTCCAACTGGAGCCTTAAGGAACTGAGCTCGCGCCAGATCGTTTACGCCGCCACCGACGCCTGGATAGGACGGCTGATTTTTTTGCGCATGCGCGAGCTGGGGCTCATTCCGTCTTCCCGCATGCCCTTTTACCTGAATCCGGCGGCGGAGGGGGGCGCGGTTTGAAGCCCACGCCCCCGCAGTTTCCCTCCCTGGGGCCCCGCCTGGTTTTTTTTACCGGCGGCACGGCCCTGCGCGACCTGAGCCGCTGCCTTGCCGACTGCACCCACAATTCCGTCCACTTGGTCACCACCTTTGATTCGGGCGGCAGTTCCGCCGCCCTGCGTCGGGCCTTTGCCATGCCCGCCGTGGGCGACCTGCGCAACCGGCTGCTGGCCCTGGCCGACGGCACGGTGGTGCCCGCCGCGGTGCTGGAATTCTGCGCGCGCCGGCTGCCCGCCCAGGGGGACGCCCCGGCCCTGCGCCGCGAGCTGACGGCCCTGGGGCGTCCGGAACATCCTGTCTGGCTGGGCATGCCCACGCTTTTCAGCGACGCCCTGCGCCTGCACCTCAATTTTTTTCTCCAGCGCATGCCTGAGGATTTTGATCCTTTCCACGCCTGTCTGGGCAATCTGGTGCTGGCCGGGGGGTATTTGCAGCACAAACGCTCCTTCGGGCCGGTGCTGGCCTTTTTCAGCCGTCTTTTGCAGGTGCGGGGCGTGGTCTTGCCCATTGTCAGCGAAAGCCTGCACCTGGCGGCGGAGCTTACGGACGGTACGGCCCTGGTGGGGCAGCATTTGTTCAAATGCCTGCCCGCGCCGGTGCGCCGTCTGTTCCTCACGGTCCACGAGCCGGACCGCGCGGCAGGCGCAACGGCCTCGCCCCGCACGCCCTGCCGACCGCCCCTTTCGCCTACGGCCGCCAGCTATCTGCGCGCGGCCGGGGCCATCTGCTACCCCATGGGCAGCTTCTACACCAGCGTGCTGGCCAACCTGTTGCCCCAGGGCGTGGGCCGGGCCGTGGCCGCCGCGCCTTGCCCCAAGATCTACATCCCCAATTCCGGCCGGGACGCCGAGGCCCGCGGGTTGACCCTCTCCGGCCAGGCCGCTGTTCTGCTGCGCCAGCTGCGCGAGGACGCCCCGGACGCGGCCGCCCAGGATCTGTTGCGCTATGTGCTGGTGGACAGCCGCCACGGCCGGTACGCCGGCGGGCTGGACCGCAAGGAACTCGCGGCCCTGACTGGCCTTGGCCTGGAGGTGGTGGACGCGGACATGGTCTGCGCCGACGACCCCGCGCGGCACGACCCGGAGCGCACGGCCGCGGCGCTTCTGGCCCTGGTGCCGCAGCAGGCGGCGGTGGGCGTATGACTGGCCAGGCCAGCCCCGGCGCGCTTGCCGCTCTTGCTTCCCCGGCGGGCGCTGCGGCGGCCCCTGGCCCCTCCGCGGCCGTCGCCGCTGTGGATGCCGCGGCCGCCGGGCTGGTGGGCCTGCGCTGCGACCAGGCCCTGGCCGCGCTCTTGCCCGGCATGGGGCTGCGCGGCCGTCGCCGCTGCCTGGAGCGTGGCGGCGCATTGCTCAACGGGCGGCCCGCCTCCCCGGCCCGCAGGCTTGTCCCCGGCGATGTGCTCGGCCTGACGCCGCGGCCGGAGCCTGCGCTGCCCGGCCCGGAGGCTGAGGGGGCACGGCTGGTTTCCCGCCAGGGGGATTACTGCTTTTTCTTCAAACCGGCCGGGCTGCACACGGCGGCCCTGGCGGGCGACGCCGCACCAAGCCTGGAAAGCCTGCTGCCCAGGCTTACGGCAGCTCTGGCGGACCCCACTGCGGCCGCCGCGCCCGAAGGCCTCCCCCGCGTCCATTGGCACGCCGAGCCAGTTGGTTTCTGTCAATTGCTCCAGCGTCTGGACTGCGGAACCTCCGGCCTGGTCTGCGCGGCCCTGCGCCCGGAGGCGGCCCAGGCCTTTCGCCAGGCCGAGGCGCACGGCCGCTGCGACAAGCGTTATGTAGCCTTGCTGGAAGGGCATCTCGCCGCGCCTGCAGCAACCCAGGCGGCCCTGGACACGGCCGACCGCCGCCGCAGCCGGGTACTGCCCGGCTGCCAGGACCAGGTGCGCGGCACGGAGTTTTTCCCTTTGCGCTATTGGCCGCCGGACAGGGTTTTTGCCCTGACGGCGGCTTTTTTTGCCCCCGGCGTCCTGGCTGCAGCTGGTCTGGCCGCATCCGCTCCAGCCGCAACAGGGAAGGCGCAGGCCCTGGCCGCGCCGCCAGCCGCGCCCCGGGGGCTGACCCTGGCCGCCTGCCGCATCCATTGCGGGGCCCGACACCAGATCCGCGCCCACGCGGCCTTTCTGGGCCACCCCCTGTGGGGGGACAGCCTTTACGGCGGCACGGGGGAAGGCGTCTTCTGGCTCCACCACGGGGGGCTGATCCTGCCCGCTGCGGCCTGCGCCCTGCCGCCGCCCTGGCCTTTGCCCCCCCAGGCGGCAGCGGCCGTGGAGGCCTGGTTCCGGCCGGAAAAAGATTTTTTTCACCCGCCCGCAACCACAGAAGTTTTTTGAACCGTCGGAAAAAGTTTGGTTCTTCGGGGGGTCTCCCCCTTGGCACAGCCCGCCGCGCCGGATACATTCGGCAGGCAAAAACAGTGAATGCCGCCCCAGGGCGGCCTTTTGCCCGCGCAGGGTCAGGGAGTATCAATGTTTCCCGCACTATTGCCCAAATCCGCACCGTTTTTCGCCATGCTGGAAGAGCAGAACGGCCTCCTGCGCCGCATGGCCGGCATGCTGGTGGAAATGCTGGAGGACGTCTCCCGCATGGACGACATCCACAAGGAGATCGCTTTTCAGGAAGAAGCGGCGGACATCCTGCACGGCAAAATTATCCGCGCGCTTTCCCAGACCTTTATCACGCCCATCGATCGTGAGGACATTCTGCGCATCAATCAGGAGCAGGAGGAGTGCATGGACTGCCTGCACAGCCTGAGCACGCGCCTGCACATCTTTGAATTCACCCGCATCCGCTTCCCCGCGCTGCAGATGGTGCGCACCATCGGCTCCATGATCGACCTCACCCGCCTCATGCTGGAAGGCCTGGCCAACCGGCGCGACTGCCACAAAACCCGCGCCTTCCGCAACCTGCGCGGCGAATGCGACATGCTGCTGGCCGTGGGTCTGGCTGAGCTTATGGACGAGCATCAGGAGCTTTCCCCTTCCACCCTCATGCAGGTGCTCAAGTGGAGCCAGGCCTACGAACGCACGGGCATGCTGCTGGAGCAGGTCAACGCCCTGGCCGAAACCATTGAGGAAGCGGTGCTGAAAAATGTTTGACATCCCCGTGCTGCTGGCCCTCATCGTGCTGGTGGCCCTGCTCTTTGATTTCACCAACGGCGCGCACGACTGCGCCAACGCCATCGCCACCGTAGTCTCCACCAAGGTGGTGACCCCCCGCTTTGCCGTGGGCGCGGCCGCCTTGCTCAACCTGGGCGGCGCGCTGCTGGGCACGGAGGTAGCCAGAACCCTGGGCAGCGGCATCGTGCTGCCCGAAGTGGTGGAGGGCAGCCATGTGCTGGTGCTGGCCGCCCTGGTGGGGGCCATCAGCTGGAACTGCATCACCTGGTATTTCGGCATTCCGTCCTCCTCCTCCCACGCCCTTATCGGCGGCCTTATAGGCGCGGCTGTGGCCGACGTGGGCTTTGACGCCCTTAACGGCCGCGGCATTGTGGACAAGGTGCTCATCCCCCTGGTGGGCTCCCCCCTGGCCGGCTACGCCGTGGGCTTTGTGAGCATGTGGATCATCTACTGGATTTGCGGGCACATCCACCGCCGCAAGGTCAACGCCGCCTTCAGGCGGCTGCAGCTCCTCTCCGCCGCCTTCATGGCCACCAGCCACGGCCTCAACGACGCCCAGAAAACCATGGGCATCATCGCCCTGGCCCTTTACATCTTCGGCAAGTCCGATTCCCTGGAGGTGCCCCTTTGGGTCAAGCTGGGCTGCGCCGGGGCCATGGCCCTGGGCACCGCCGTGGGCGGCTGGAAAATCGTCCGCACCATGGGCCACCGCATCTTCAAACTGGAACCCGTCCACGGCTTCGCCGCGGAAAGCTCCGCCGCGCTGGTCATCACCAGCGCTTCTCTTCTGGGCGCGCCCGTCAGCACCACCCACACCATCACCGCCTGCATCTTCGGCGTGGGCTCCACCAAGCGCCTTTCCGCCGTGCGCTGGAACGTGGCCTGCGACCTCATCACCGCCTGGGTGCTCACCCTCCCCGCCGCCGGCAGCGTGGGCTACATTGCCTATAAGCTGCTGCACCATATCTGGAATTAGGGCATTTCAACTTTGAAATGCCCTAAAAGATACGCCGCCGTGCCCGCAGGGACACAGGCCCACAGTCAAAGTTTACCGTAACGCCATTGCTTTGGCCGCGCATTAGGGCTATGGTGCCTCGGCTTGCGGTTGCCCGGCGGCAACCGCCTTTCTCTGGGGGAAGCATGTCTGTCCGCAATTGTGTTCCGGCCCTGAACGGGCCGTTCCGCCCCGGCGCGCGCCTTATCGCCCGCCGCGTGCCGGTCTAGGCGCGCCGCTATGTTTCTTTTTATTCTGGCTCTCTGCCTGCTTGCGGCGGCCGCCGCCTTCTGCGCCCTGATGGCCGTGCGCCGGCCCTCCAGGGCTGTGGGCCGCGCGGCCAATCTGGCGGGCGCGTGCGGGGCCGGGGCCGCCTGTCTTACGGGCTTGTGCGCCGTGGGCGCAGGGCCGTGGTCCGCCGCGCTCAGCCTGCAGCTGCCCCTGGGCCTGCCCGTGGGCGCATGCGTTCTGGGGCTGGACGCCCTGAGCCGTCTGTTCCTGCTGCCCGTCTTCGGCCTGGGGCTGGCCTGCGCTGCCGCCGGGGGCCTGGCCTTGCGGCACGAGAACCCCAAACACCACAACCTGGGGGCGCACTGGTTTTTCTTCCTCATGCTTCTGCTGGGGCTGGCCCTGGTCATGGCCGCGCGGGACGCCGTGCTTTTTCTGCTGGCCTGGGAGCTCATGTCCCTTGCGCCCTTTTTTCTCATTGATTTCAATGACGGCGACAGCCAGGTGCGCGACGCCTCCTGGATCTACCTGGTGGCGGCCCACCTGGGGGCCGTGGCTCTGCTGGCCTTTTTTGCCCTGCTCTGGCAGGTCTCAGGCAGCACCCTGCTGCTGCCGGGGGAGGGGCTGCCCCTGACTCCGGGCCAGGCCGGGCCCGGCACGCTCACGGCCCTTTTTGTCCTCGCCGTGCTGGGCTTCGGCGCCAAGGCCGGGCTTGCGCCGCTGCACATCTGGCTGCCTGAGGCGCACCCCGCCGCGCCGAGCCATGTTTCCGCCCTGCTTTCCGGAGCCATGATCAATGCCGGGCTATATGGGCTGATGCGCGTGCCCGGCCTGCTGGCCCCAGCGGGCGCGGCCCCGGAGTGGTGGGGCTGGACGCTCTTGCTCCTGGGCCTGACCACCGGGCTTATGAGCATTCTCAAGGCCGCCGCGCAGAGCAACCTCAAACGCCTGCTGGCCTATTCCAGCGTGGAGAATATGGGCCTCATGGTCCTGGGCCTGGGCGCGGGGCTGGTGGGGCAGGCCAACGGCAACGCCTGGATCGCCGTGCTGGGCTGCGCGGGCGCGCTGCTGCACATGAGCAACCATGCGGCCTTCAAGGGGCTGCTTTTTCTCTGCGCAGGCGAAGTGCTGCACGCCGCGGGCACGGTGCGCATGCCCCTGCTGGGCGGTCTGCAGCGGCGGCTGCCCCTGCTGGGCGCGGCCTTTGCCGCGGGCGCGGCGGCCATCGCCTGTCTGCCGCCGTTCAACGGCTTTACGGGCGAGCTTGCCCTGGCCCTTTCCCTGCTGGACGCTCCGGCCCTGAACGGCGTGGAGCGGCAGATGGGCCTGCTTCTGGCCCTGGCCGGGCTGGCGGCCATCAGCGGCCTGGCGGCGGCCCTTTATGCCAAGGCCTACGGCATCACGTTTCTGGGGGAGCCGCGTTCCCCCTTTGCGGCCGCGGCGCATCCGGCCTCCTGGCGGACGCTCTGGCCCCTGGCCCTGCCCGCCGCAGTCTGTTGCGGCGGTGGCCTGGCCGGGCCCTGGCTGTTGGACCTGGCCGCCGCAGCCGCCCAGGCGGCCTTGCCCCTGCCGCCGCACCTGGCGGACGCCGGCCGGGCCGATCTGGCTCAGGCGCGCCAAAGCCTGGTTGCCGTGGCGCAGGTGGGCGGCGCGGGGCTGGTTCTGGTTCTGCTTTTGCTGCTGACGCGCCGCCTGCTGCTCAAAAAGCGCGTCACGGCTTCCGTGCCCACCTGGGGGTGCGGCTTTCAGGACGCTTCGCCGCGCATTCAGTACACTGACGCGGGCTTTACCGAGCCCACGGCCAGAATTTTCGCGCCGGTCATGGGCCTGAAAGTCCGGCTGGAGCTGGACTCCGGCCTGTTCCCGCAGCCGGGGGAGCTGCACGTCAGCGCGCCGGACCGCCTGCGCAGCGGCCTGTTCGCCCCCCTGTTCGCGGCCGTGGAACGCCTCTGCAATGCCTGCAAGGTCATCCAGCACGGCAAAATCCATCTCTATATCCTGTATATTCTGGCCGCGCTTGTGGGGCTGCTGGTCTGGGGGCTGCGGTCATGAACGGGGCCTCCGCGGTCTATCTTTTCCAGTTCGCCCTGGCCCTGATTCTGGCTCCGCTCCTGCCCGGAATCATCAACAGGGTCAAGGCCAAATTTGCCGGACGCCACGGCAAGCCCCTGCTGCAGACCTACTACGACCTGGCCAAGCTGCTGCGCAAGGGCGAGGCGCGCAGCCGCACCACCACCTGGGTTTTTGCCGTTGCGCCCGCCATAGGCCTGGCGGGCGCGCTCTGCGCCCTGGCGCTGCTGCCGCTGGGCGGCGCGGTCTCGCCCCTGGCATTTACGGGCGATGCGGTGCTGGCGGCCTACCTGCTGGGCCTGGGGCGCTTTGCCCTCATGCTGGCGGCCCTGGACACGGGCTCCGCCTTTGAAGGCATGGGGGCCAGCCGTGAAGCCGCGTTTTCCGCTCTGGCGGAGCCGGTCCTTTTTCTGGCGCTCATGGCCTTGACCAGTCTTTGTCTGGATCTGGGCCGGGGCACGGACACGGCCTTCACGCTCTCCGCCATGTTCGGCGGCCAGACGGCCGGGGCGTGGCTGCGCGGCAACGGGGCGCTGCTTCTGCTGCCCGTCATCTTCTTCATCCTGCTGCTGGTGGAGAACTGCCGCATCCCGGTGGACGATCCCAATACCCATCTGGAACTGACCATGATCCATGAGGTCATGGTTCTGGACCACTCGGGCCCTAATCTGGCCTGCATCGTGTACGGCGCGGCCCTTAAGCTCTGGTTTTTTGCCGCGCTCACGGCGGGCCTGCTGGCCCCGGCCCTGCCCGTGTGGCAGCAGGCCGGGCTGCGGCTCCTGCTGGTGCTGCTGCTGGCCGTGGCCGTGGGCGTGGTGGAATCGGTCATGGCCCGCCTGCGCCTGGAGCGGGTGCCCTGGCTGCTGGGCGGCGCGGGGATCATGGCCACCCTGGCTCTTATCCTGCTTCAGGCGAGGTGATGATGACCACGCTGCTGCAATCCTGTCTTTTTTTGCTGGTCCTCAGCGACGTCCTTTTGCTGGGCACGCGGCGCGTGGCCGGCATGACCCGCCTCACGGCCCTGCAGGGCCTGCTGCTGGCGGCGTTGCTGCTCAGCCTGGACCACGGGCTGCTGGCCGGGGCCGTGCTGTGCATCAAAGGCGCGCTGCTGCCCGGTCTGCTCTGGCGCACCCAGCGTCGGCTGCCTGCGGCCGCGCTGATCTGTCCGGCCCGCCGCGTGGGCCTGGGCGCGCTGGCGGGCATGGCCGGGCTGGCCTTTGCCATCTGGCTGGACGGCAGGCTGGTCATGCCGCCGGGGCTGTTTCCGCCCATGCTCCTGCCCGCTGGGCTGACCACCCTGTTCTGCGGGCTTATCCTCATTGTGGGCCGCATCAAGGCCATCACCCAGGTTATGGGCTACCTGGTGGCGGAAAACGGCATTTTTCTGCTGGGCATGCCCCTTATGACTGCAGGCACGGTCTGGTTTGAGCTGGCCTTGCTTCTGGACGTGTTTGTGGCCGTATTTGTTATGGGCATTGCCATCAACCACATCAGCGATTCCTTCGCCTCCATTGACGTGGCGGGGTTCCGCAGCCTGCGGGATTAGCCCGTGCAGAAGGCATACGGCATGAAGACACGACACCTCTTTGCCGGAGCCGCGCTCCGTGGAACGCGCCCATGCTGACGACCCTGCTTTTTCTGCCCTTGGCCGTGGGCTGCGCCATGCTGCTCTGGGGCCGCGCCGGGGTTTGCCGGGCGGGGTTGCCCCTTACGGCCCTGATCCATGCCGTGCTGGCCTGCGCCGTGGCCGCGCGCGTGGCGCAAGGGGAGACGCCCACGGCCCTGGGCGGCCTGCTGGCCCCGGACGCCCTGGGCGCGCTTTTTCTGGCCCTGGCCAGCCTGCTTTTTCTGGCGGCCTCGGTCTACGCCGTGCACTACCTGCGCGAAGAAGAACGCATCGGCGAGCACACCAATATCCTGGACCACGGGCGCTTCACCAACGCGCCCGAACGCCGCTTTACGGCCTGCCTGTGCTTTTTTCTGGCCTCCATGACCCTGGTGACCGTCACCCCGCATCTGGGCGCGCAGTGGGTGGGCATTGAAGCCACCACCCTTTCCAGCGCGCCGCTGATCTATTTTCACCGCCACAAAAGCTCGCTGGAAGCCACCTGGAAGTATTTGATCATCTGCTCCGTGGGCATTGCCCTGGCCCTGCTGGGCAACATTCTGCTGGCCGTGGCCTTTCACGGCGCGTCAGCGGCGGGGGACGCCGCGGGCCTGGACCAGGCGGGCTGGTTTGTGCGCCACGCCGCCCAGGCGGAACCCACCTGGCTCAAGGCGGCCTTTGTTTTTTTGCTGGTGGGCTACGGCACCAAGATGGGCCTCGCCCCCTTGCACAACTGGCTGCCCGACGCCCACAGCCAGGCCCCTTCGCTGGTTTCGGCCCTGCTCTCGGGGGCCCTGCTCAACTGCGCCATGCTGGGCATGCTGCGCGGCCACCAGATTATGCTGGCCGCGGGGCTGGGCGGGCTTTCCGGCGGTATGCTCACGGTTCTGGGGCTGCTTTCGCTTCTGACAGCCGCCGTCTTCATCGTGGGGCAGGGGCACTACAAGCGCATGCTGGCCTATTCCAGCGTGGAGCACATGGGCATTCTGGCCCTGGGGGTGGGCGTGGGCGGCCTGGCCGTTTCCGGGGCCATGCTGCACGCTGTCTGTCATTCCCTGGTCAAGTGCATGCTTTTTTTGCTTTCCGGCAACATTCTGGCCCGCTACCACACCTATTCCAGCTACGACGTGCGCGGCATGCGCTGGACCATGCCCTTTACCGCCGCCCTCTGGACCGCGGGCTTCCTGGCCGTGGCGGGCTCGCCGCCTTTTGGGATCTTCGTCAGCGAGCTGCTCATCTTTAAGGGCATGCTGGCGGCGGACCGGCCCTGGATTGCCGCCGCCTACCTGCTGTTGCTGGCCGTGATTTTTGTGGGGCTTTCCGTGGCGGTGCTGCGCATGGTGCAGGGCAACCGGCCTACGGATATGCCCGCCGTCCGCCGGGAGGCGCTGTGCAGCGTGCTGCCGCCCCTGGCCCTGGGCCTGGCCGTGCTGACCCTGGGCCTGTGGGTGCCCGACGGGCTTTGGGATTTTCTGACCCGCGCCGCCGCCCTCATCGGCGGCTGACGGCGCGGCCTAACCGCTTTTTGCGCCCCCGGCGCGCAGGTGAGACGTATGCTGTTCGACTACCGCGATACCGTGCCCCTGGCGGGCATGCCGCCGGTTTCCGTGGAGGATCTGCGCGACCATATCCGCGCCCGCCTGGCCGAAGGCTGGCGGCTGCTGGCTTTGTTCGGCCTGCCGGAGGCGGACGCCCCCAGAGATTTGAGCGGCAACATCGGCCTGTGCTGCGTGCTGGCCCAGGACAGCTCGCACTACCTGGAGGCCCTGCGCACGCCGCCGCTGCGCGGCTTTCCTTCCCTTGCCGCCGCCTGTCCGCAAGCGCAGCTCTTTGAGCGCGAAATTTTTGAGCAGTGGGGTGTGGAGCCCTTGGGCCATCCCTGGCTCAAGCCCGTGCGCCGCATTCCCGACGCAGCCCAGGCCCAGGCCAGGACCAGGGCGGCAGGCGGCCCCGATGCCGCATCCGCCGCCGGCCGTGCCGCCCCCTATCCCTTCTATCGGGTGCGGGGCGAAGAAATCCACGAGGTGGCCGTGGGGCCGGTGCACGCCGGGGTCATTGAGCCGGGGCACTTCCGCTTTCAGTGCTACGGCGAAAACGTGCTCCATCTGGAAATAGCCCTGGGTTATCAGCACCGGGGTCTGGAGAAGCTGCTGCTGGAGGGGGCGGCGCGCCGCCGCCTGCCGCTGCTGGAGTGCGCGGCGGGCGACACGACCGTGGGCCACGCCACGGCCCACTGCGTGCTGCTGGAGCGCCTGGCGGGCCGGGTGGCCGCCCCGCGCGCCCAGAGGCTGCGGCGCATCGGCCTGGAGCTGGAGCGCCTGGCCAACCATGTGGGCGACCTGGGGGCCATTGCGGGCGACACGGGCTTTCTGCCCACGTCCTCCTGGAACGGACGCATCCGCGGCGATTTTCTCAACCTTACGGCCAGCCTGTGCGGCAATCGTTTCGGGCGCGGACTGCTGCGCCCCGGCGGCGTGGCCTGCGACCTTGCCCCGGAGCAGTGCGCCGACCTGCTGGCGCGCGTGCGGGAAGCCGGGCGCGACGCGCGCGGGGCCGTGGACGTTATGCTGCACAGCCAGAGCGTGCTGGAGCGCCTTGCGGGTACCGGGGCGGTGGACGCGGCAACGGCGCGGGCGCTGGGCCTGGTGGGCCCGGCGGCGCGGGCCTGCGGGCTTGCGCTGGACGCGCGCTTCCACTTTCCCCTGGCGGATCTGCCCAGCGTCGGCTGCGCAGTGCGCGTTGCGGAGGGCGGCGACGTGCTGGCCCGCACCCTGACGCGCAGCGCGGAGCTGGACGACGCCTTGCGCCTGCTGGAGCTGGACCTGGCCGCCCTGGCGGCCATGCCCGGCAATGCGGCCGCGCCCGAAGCGGAGGACTGCGCCCCTTTGCCGCCCGACACGCTGGGCGTGGCGCAGGTGGAGGGCTGGCGGGGCGAGATCTGTCACCTGGCCGTGACCGATCCGGAGGGCGGGCTGCTGGTCTACAAGGTCGTGGATCCTTCCTTCCGCAACTGGCCGGGGCTGGCCGTGGCCCTGCGCGGCAATCAGATTTCGGACTTTCCGCTCTGCAATAAGAGCTTCAACCTTTCTTACTGCGGCCACGATTTGTGAGGCCTTGCCATGTTGCGCATCATTCGGGAACGTCTGCACCAGAAATACCGCACGCTGGACTACCCCCGGCGGCAGCCCGCGCTTTCGCCCCGCTTTCTGGGGCGGCCCGAGCTCGCGCAGGTGGCCTGCGGCGCGTGCCGGGCCTGCCTGGACGCCTGCCCCACAGGCGCGTTGCTGCCCACGCCGGGGGCCGAAGACGGCACCCCCACCCTGGATATGGGGCGCTGCACCTTTTGCGGGGCCTGCCGCGCCGTCTGCCCCAAGGGGGCCATTGCCTTCACGGGCGAACACCGCCTGGCCGTCTTTGCCCGCGAAGACCTGCTGGTGCGCCCCGGACCGCTGGCGGCGCCGACGGAAAAAGCCCGGACCGCGCCGCAGGCCGCGCGGGAGAAGTTCGCCCTTTTTCGCCGCTCCCTCAAGCTGCGCCAGGTCAGCGCCGGAGGCTGCAACGCCTGCGAGGCGGACTGCAACGTGCTCACCACCCTGGTCTATGACCTGGGCCGCTTCGGCATCGACTTTGTGGCTTCGCCGCGGCATGCGGACGGCCTTGCCGTCACGGGCCCGGTGACGGAAAACATGCGCCTGGCCCTGCTGGATGCCTACCATGCCGTGCCGGAGCCGCGCCTGGTGCTGGCCGTGGGCGCGTGCGCCATTTCCGGAGGCCTGTTTCGCGACGCGCCGCAGTGCTGCAACGGCGTCTCGGAGCTGCTGCCTGTGGACCTTTTCATCCCCGGCTGTCCGCCCAATCCCTGGACTATCCTGGACGGCCTGCTCCTGCTGCGAGGGTAGTTTTTTTGTAGCGCAGACTGCCGCTGCGAAGAGGCATTTCAAAGTTTACGGCAGACTCGTTCCGGCATTTAACAGCCCCAATAAATTGCATTGACGCCCGCACATGCGGCTGCCCGCCGCAAAGGCGCAACAGAAGCGGTGGGTTCGGGAAACTGGACCGCCGCTTTGCTGTTGTGGATAAAAGGGGACTGCGGTTGCATGCATCGGAGGGGAGCAGTCCGGCGTGGGGGATGTGACGGCGGCGCGCTTTGCTTTTTCTGCAACAAAGCGGCCCCTGTCCGTGGACAGGGGCCGCTGAAGGCAGCATTTGCAGCTGTGGGCTTTATCCGGAAGGCTAGTCAACCTTGTCTTTTTTGAGCCAGGACATCATGCCGCGCAGTTCTTTGCCCACCTTTTCGATCTGGTGCTCGGATTCGTTGCGGCGGGTGGTGAGGAACATGGGGTAGCGGGCGCGGGCTTCGAGGATGAAGTCGCGGGCGAAAACGCCGGACTGGATGTCTTTGAGCACGGCCTTCATTTCCTTCTTCACATTTTCGTTGATCAGGCGCGGGCCGGAGACGTAGTCGCCGTATTCAGCGGTATTGCTGATGGAGTAGCGCATGCGGGAGAGGCCGCCCTCGTAGATGAGGTCCACGATGAGCTTCATTTCGTGCATGCATTCAAAGAAGGCCATTTCCGGCTGGTAGCCGGCTTCCACCAGGGTTTCAAAGCCGGCCTTGATCAGGGCGGAGAGGCCGCCGCAGAGCACGGCCTGCTCGCCGAAGAGGTCGGTTTCGGTTTCTTCGCGGAAGGTGGTTTCGATGACGCCGGAGCGGGTGCCGCCGATGCCTTTGGCATAGGCCAGGGCCGTCTTGAGGGCGGAGCCGGTGGCGTCCTGCTCAATGGCCACCAGGCAGGGCACGCCCCCGCCTTCGGTGAAGGTGCGGCGCACCAGGTGGCCGGGGCCTTTGGGCGCGATGAGGAAGACGTCCACGTCCTTGGGCGGCAGGATCTGGCTGAAGTGGATGTTGAAGCCGTGGGCGAAGAGCAGGGCCTTGCCCTTGGTCAGGTGGGGCTTGATGTCGCTTTCGTACACGGCGGCCTGCACTTCGTCAGGCAGGAGGATCATGATCAGGTCGGCCTGGGCGGCGGCTTCGGCGGCGGAGACGGGGGTAAAGCCGTGTTCTTTGGCCAGCGCGTAGTTGGGGCCGCCGGGGCGCTGGCCCACCACAACCTTGACGCCGGAGTCGCGCAGGTTCTGGGCGTGGGCATGGCCCTGGCTGCCGTAGCCGATGATGGCCACGGTCTTGTTTTTGAGGCAACTGAGGTCCGCATCCTGATCGTAGTAAACTTTCATCTGAACTTCCTCTGAGTACTCACGGTTAAAAAAGGGTTCCTCCCCGCCCGCGCGTGGAGGAGCAGCGGCTTGAAACCCGACGCCCAAAGCCGGGGCCGTAAGTCCCCCCCCGTGGGGGGGGGGACCGTGTGCGCGTCTTTTGGGCATGCCCCCGGAAGGGGGGCAACGTCAATCGGTTTTTTTGGAGCGGCGCATGGCCACGGCCCCGGTGCGGGCCACTTCCTTAATGCCGAAGCGTTGCAGCAGGCCCAGGATGGCGTCCAGTTTTTCCTGGTCGCCCGTAGCCTCGATGGTCATCTCATTGTGGCTTACGTCCACCACCTTGCAGCGGAAGATTTCCACCGTGCGCAGGATTTCGCCGCGGGCCGGGCCTTCGGCCTGAACCTTGACGAACATCATTTCGCGCGTCACGGCGGGGATGTCCGCAAAGTCCACCACCTTGATGACAGAGACGATTTTGTGGAGCTGCTTCATGATCTGCTCCAGAATCAGGCTGTCGCTGTCGGTAGTGATGGTCATGTGTGAAACGCCCTCTTCAAGGGAAGGGGCCACATTGAGCGAATGGATATTGAAGCCGCGCCCGCTGAACAGCCCCACCACGCGCGAGAGCACGCCGGGTTCGTTCTCCACCAGCACGGAAAGCACATGTCGTTGCATAGCCGCCTCCCTTACACCAGCAACATTTCGTCGAGCGCCGCGCCTGCGGGCACGATGGGGTACACGTTTTCCTCCCGCTCCACCACCACGTCGATGAAGGCGGGGTTGGGCGTGCCCAGGGCCTTTTCCAGCACGGGGCGCAGGTCCGCCGTGCTGGTGATGCGGTAGCCTTCAGCTCCGTAGGCTTCGGCCAGTTTTACAAAGTCCGGCTGGGCCTCCATGTTGGTGGAGCTGTAGTTGTGGTTGTAAAAGAGGTCCTGCCATTGGCGCACCATGCCGAGGTAGCGGTTGTTAAGGATGATGACCTTGATGGGCAGCCTGTTGGCCACCACGGTGGCCAGCTCCTGGATATTCATCTGCAGCGAGGCGTCGCCCGCCACAGTAATGACTTTTTTTTGCGGGAAGGCGAACTGCGCCCCCACCGCGGCGGGGAAGCCGTAGCCCATGGTGCCCAGGCCGCCGCTGGTGAGCAGGGTGCGGGGCTTGGTAAAGGTATAGAACTGGGCCACCCACATCTGGTGCTGGCCCACTTCGGTCGTAATAATGGCGTCGCCCCCGGTGAGATCGTAGAGGGTTTCGATCACTTCCTGGGGTTTGAGGTGGCCGTTTTTCTGGTAGCCCAGGGGCTTGCTTTCCTTCCAGCGGTCCACGGCGGCAAGCCAGGCGGCGTGCTGCCCGGCCCAGTCCCGGCCCTGCTGTTTGGCCTCGCAGATTTCGGCAATGCCTTCCAGGGCCAGGCGGCAGTCGCCCACCACGGGCACTTCCACTTCCACGTTTTTGCGGATGGAGGTGGGGTCTATATCAATATGAACAATGCGGGCCTTGGGCGCAAAAGCCGCCAGTTTGCCGGTAACGCGGTCGTCAAAGCGCGCGCCCACGCACATGAGCACGTCGGCGTTGTTGATGGCCAGGTTGGCCGCGTAGGTGCCGTGCATGCCCACCATACCGAGCCAGAGGGGATCGGTGGCGGGGAAGGAGCCCAGCCCCATAAGCGTGCAGGTGACGGGAATCTGCAGCTTGCGGGCGAGGCTGGTCAGGGCCTGGCCGGCATTGGCCATAACCACGCCGCCGCCGGCCAGGATGACCGGGCGCTCCGCGCGGGCCAGCTCTTCCACCGTGCGGCGCAACTGGTTCAGGTTGGGCTTGTAGGTGGGGTTGTAGCTGCGCATGGAGACGGCTTCAGGCCAGACGAAGTCCGCCCTGGCCTGCATGACGTCCTTGGGCAGATCTACCAGGACGGGGCCGGGGCGGCCCGACCGCGCCAGGAAGAAGGCCTGGCGGATGGTCGCGGCCAGCTTGCGCACGTCCTTGACCAGGAAGTTATGCTTGGTGCAGGGGCGCGTAATGCCTACGATGTCCACTTCCTGAAAGGCGTCATTGCCGATGAGCTGCGTGGGTACCTGGCCGGTGAATACCACTAGCGGGATGGAGTCGGCATAGGCCGTGGCAATGCCCGTTACCGTGTTGGTGGCTCCGGGGCCGGAGGTCACCAGACACACGCCTGCCTTGCCGGAGGCGCGGGCGTAGCCATCGGCCGCATGTACGGCACCCTGTTCGTGCCGTACCAGCACATGGTGCAGTTCAGGGTGCCGCGGCAGCTCGTCGTAAATGTCAATGACCGCGCCGCCGGGATACCCGAACAGCACGTCCACGCCTTCTCTCTTCAGGGACTCGAGGAGAATCTGCGCACCTGTACATTCCATAACCGGCTCCTTACAGCAGCCCGGCTATCCTTGCTTTTTCAGACGGTCAAGGATGGCCATAAGCTGGGTTTTGCCCTCAAGTTTCTGCTTTTTGAGCTGCTTGAGGGTTTGTTCCTCGGTGGGGGTACGAAAAGCCTTGTGTTCCAGTTTTTCCACCTGCTTTTCGTAGAGTACGTGGTCTTCCCAAAGGGATTTCAGCTCCGGATCAGTAGCCGCATAGGTTTCTAGCATTTCCAGTTCGTGCTGATCCATACGAACGCTCCCGTGTTATAGTGTTCGTGCGCGGGTTGCCCCGCGCGTGAAACCGTGGTTCGGCCGCCGCGGCGGCTAGTTGAGGGTCATGGCGTACTGGGCGAGCGAGGCAACCACAATGCGGTTAAAAAGCTCAATGGCCAGCAGCACCACTACCGGGGAAAAATCCATGCCGCCCGTATAGGTAAAGGGCAGCCACTTGCGCACCCGGTAAAAGACCGGTTCTGTCAGCGCGCGCAAGGTGCGTACAATGGGATTGTACGGGTCGGGCCGCACCCAGGTGAGCACGGCCGCAATGATGACAATCCAGAAATAGAGGTTCAGAAGCCCCCCCAGCACCAGGGCAACGGCGCTCAGGGTATTGGCAAGAACAATCATGCGCCCTCCAGCGTAGTTGTCTTGTGTAGCCGCAAACAACACGGGGCCGCGGCCCCGGGGCGGCGGTCCGTTCAGCGCCCGGCCTTGCGGGGCAGGGCATCGGCGAGGGCGGCGTGCAGCGCGGCAAAGTCCGCCGCCGTAATCCGTCCGCGCAGGGGGCCGGTGGTAAAGGCGGCAAAAACCACCCCGGCCCCTTCCGCGGTGGTTTTGTCGTGCTCGCTGTCGCCCACAAAAAGCACGTCCGCCGGATTGCAGCCCCAGGCGGCGCAGATGCGTTGCGCCCCTTCCGGCGAGGGCTTGGGCGCGGCTGTATCCGCCGCGACCACAGGATCAAAATAGGAGGGCAGGGCAAAAATGTCCAGAACCCTTTGGATGCCGTGCAGGCGGCGGTTGGTGTGCACGGCCATGCGCACCCCGCGGGCGCGCAGGTCATCCGCAAAAGGGCGGAAGCCCTCCTGCAGCCGCAGTAAGGGCACGATATCGCGGTCATAAACCACATCGCGGCTAACGACCTCTTCAATGCGGTGGTGCAGATCGGGCGGCACAATGTGCCGCAGAGCCTGCCCCGCCGTGGCCATGAAGCAGTATTCTTCCTGCTCCGGCGTCATGGGCGGCAGCCCGAAGACAGAGAGTACCTTATTGTAAAAGATGGCGTTGGATTCGCGCGAATCCAGCAGCACGCCGTCGCAGTCAAAAATGACCCCGGCGAGCCCGTGCGGAAAAAGCCGGGCGCTCATGACCCGGCCTCAAAACCCCGCCGCATGCGGCGGGCAGTATGGCGCAAAGCTGCATCTTCGGCGTGCATCCTTCCCCCTTTGTACCGCAGCATAGCCGGAGGCGGCAGGAAGCGCAAGGCGCAGTATTGTCAGGCGCGGCGTATTTGCATATATACACGCCAGCCCCGTTGCCGTTCCGGCAGGCGGGGCAAGCCCGGCCGGTTTCCGGCACAACAAGGAGTAAGCATCATGGAACAGGGCACCATCCGCCTGAAGACAGGCCTTGCGGAAATGCTCAAAGGCGGTGTGATCATGGACGTCACTACGCCCGAACAGGCCAAGATCGCCGAAGACGCGGGCGCCTGCGCCGTCATGGCCCTGGAGCGCGTGCCCGCCGACATCCGCGCCGCGGGCGGCGTGGCCCGTATGGCTGATCCCACCATCGTCAAAAAAATCATGGAAGTGGTGAGCATCCCCGTCATGGCCAAGGCCCGCATCGGCCACTTTGTGGAGGCCCGCATCCTTGAGGCCCTGGGCGTGGACTACATCGACGAAAGCGAAGTGCTCACCCCCGCCGACGACAAATACCACATCGACAAGCGCGACTTTACCGTGCCCTTTGTCTGCGGCTGCCGCAACCTGGGCGAAGCCCTGCGCCGCATCGCCGAAGGCGCGGCCATGATCCGCACCAAGGGCGAGCCCGGCACCGGCAATGTGGTGGAGGCCGTGCGCCACTGCCGCCAGGTTATGGATGAAATCCGCGCCCTGTGTGCCCTGCCCGAGGCTGAAGTGGCCAACTTCGCCAAAGAGATCGGCGCGCCCCTGGAAGTCTGTTACGCCGTGCGCAAGGAAGGCCGCCTGCCTGTGGTCAACTTCGCCGCCGGCGGCATCGCCACCCCGGCCGACGCCGCCATGATGATGCACCTGGGCTGCGACGGCGTGTTCGTGGGCTCCGGCATCTTCAAATCCGGCGACCCGGCCAAGCGCGCCAAGGCCATTGTTCAGGCCGTGACCAACTATAAGGACTACGCCGTGCTGGCCGAAATCTCCCGCGACCTGGGCGAAGCCATGGTGGGCATTGAAATCTCCACCATCCCCGCCGAACAGCGCATGCAGGAACGGGGCTGGTAGCCGTGGCCGACCTCAGCGTGGGCGTGCTAGCCCTGCAGGGGGCCTTTCGCGAGCATGTAACGGCCCTGGCCCGCTTGGGCGTCGCGGCCCGCGAAGTGCGTCAACTCAAGGATCTGGACGGCCTGGACGCCATTGTCCTGCCCGGCGGCGAAAGCACGGTCATGGGCAAGCTGCTGCAGGACTGGCAGATGCTGGAGCCCCTGCGCCGCCGTATTCTTGACGGCATGCCCGTCTACGGCAGCTGCGCCGGGCTCATCCTGCTCTGCAAGGATATTGAAGATTCGGAGCAGCCGCGCCTGGGCGTGCTGGACGCCACCGTGCGGCGCAACGCCTTTGGCCGCCAGGTGGACAGCTTTGAAACGGACCTGACCCTGCCGGACCTGGGCACTGAACCCGTGCATGCCGTGTTTATCCGCGCGCCTGTCATCACCCGCGTGGGGCCGAAGGTGCAGGTGCTGGCCCAGGTCAGAGACCAGGCCGTGGCCGTGCGCCAGAACAACGTGCTGGCCACATCCTTCCACCCGGAGCTCACTGCCGACTCCCGCCTCCACAAATACTTCCTCTCCATGTGCGGCCGTTGATCCGGCAGGGGGGGGATTTGAGGGCTTTTGTGGGGGAAGGGAACTTTTGTGCATAAAGGTTCCCTTCCCCCATGCCCCCATCCTTCATCATCCTTTTTCTCAACCCCCTTTTCTCTGTTCAGGGCTGCGCGTAAGGCGCGCCGGGGGCCAGAAGCGCCTCCCCGCTGCCGCGGGGCAGGGCCGATGGCGCGGCACGCAGCCGCAGCATCTCAAAGATGAAGTGCTCTGGCCCGCGCCCAGCGCGGACGTGCCGGCTTTTTGCGGAAAAAAGCAAAAAGTGTTTGACAGAGTGTGGCCGCCGGACTACATTCGCCTTTCGCCGCAACGAACCGGAACGGCGCAACCCCAGGCAAAAGAAATTTTGCGGATTGCGAAAAAAACGGTTGACAGATGCGGCGAGGGGGAGCATAACTCCCCAGCGCGACTTGAGAAAAACGGTTTTTGGCAACGCAGGGCGGAAAGAAATTTCGCCGGGAACGAAAAAAAGCAGTTGACTCTGGAAGCGAAAGGGAGCATAAACGCTCCTCGCGCCGACCGAAAACGGAAGGCGGGGCCGGAAGGCCAAGTGGTTCATTGACAAGTGAATAGCGAGTGGGAAGGAAATCTTTGAGATTCCGATTTTTGCCCATTGGGCAAGAATCTTGTACAGAATTTGAACTGGAGAGTTTGATTCTGGCTCAGATTGAACGCTGGCGGCGTGCTTAACACATGCAAGTCGAACGCGAACGGGGCTTCGGCCCCAAGTAGAGTGGCGCACGGGTGAGTAACGCGTGGACAATCTGCCCTTATG